>CBIHLW010000421.1:0-3077 GCA_966210755.1 uncultured bacterium | reverse complement strand
CTCGGGGCGTTGCGAACTCTGGTCTTCAATGCTGAAGATGCCTGATTCTTCTCAACAGCTTTACCAAAATTTGTAATTTCAGACATTCTTAACCATTTATTTGTAATTATGAAATTGATTTTTTTCTTCCTGCTTTCCATACTAATAGCATGTAACAATAATGATACCCCGAAAGAGAGTAGTGATGCCATTGATAGCGTAGAAAACCGGTCACAGAAGGTGGATACTGTGGATACGGCAGGCAGTGCAGAAAAGAAAGAGGAACCGGCAAATCCACCTGCGCAGAAAAAATATGCTAACACAAGGTTCAAAGAGGTAACCGTAGAAAAAATGGGAGAGCAACAATTCCGGATTAAAGGTAAAGCCCAGATATTTGAAGCCAGTTTTGGATGGGTAATTGAAGATGGGCACAATGAATTAAATAAAGGATTTACAACTGCAGATATGGGAGCACCTGAATGGGGGAATTTTGATTTCGTAGTGGAAGCCCAAAAAGCAAGACCCAATTCAACACTGCATATTATATTATTTGAAACCAGCATGAAGGATGGAAGCAGGCAACATGAATTGGCAATACCCTTATATTGAATGATGGACCGGCCAAATCAGAACGATTTGAGTTCGGGAATGCGTGCTTTTAATTGGACACCCATTTGTATTCCTGGATTATTTCTTTTTCTAATGCGGCTTACTTAAATGAGGAATAAAACCGGGCATCCTTGTGCCAGGAATCATTTTGAAAACGTAATTCGCGTAATTCCTCAAACCTCTTACATTTGATGGAATAAAAAACGATTGCATGAGTTCTATAAACAGACATGTTTCTACTCTTGATGAGTTTACCATACAACAGTTACGCAATTTTCCGCAGGCTACAGGTGAACTAAGCAGCTTATTGAGGGATATCGGCCTTGCCGCCAAAAGGGTGAATGTTGAAGTGAATAAAGCTGGGCTTGTAGATATTCTTGGTGATGCCGGATCTGTAAATGTACAGGGTGAGGATGTAAAAAAACTGGATGTTTTTGCCAACAACCAGTTCATGGGCGTTCTTCAGCATGGCATCAGTTGCGCCGGGATAGCCAGTGAGGAATTAGATGATTTTATTGGATTTGATGATGAGGTGAGCATGAAGTCAAAATACGTTTGCCTTTTTGATCCGCTTGATGGGAGTGGAAACATAGATGTGAATGTTTCCATAGGTACCATTTTCAGTATTTACCGCCGTGTATCAGAAAGAGGATCACCAGTGATACTTGAAGATTTTCTTCAGAAAGGAAGAAACCAGGTAGCTTCCGGTTATATTGTTTATGGATCTTCTACCATGCTTGTTTATGCAACCAGAAGGGGCGTTAACGGCTTCACACTGGATCCCTCCATTGGTGAGTTTTGTTTAAGTCACCCGGATATAAAATGCCCGGAAAGCGGGAAGATCTATTCTGTAAACCATGGTAACTTTTTCCAGTACGATGAAGAAGTAAGAAATTATATCACCCTATGCCAGCACAAAACAAAAGAAACTGGCGGACCCTATACCCAGCGGTATATTGGCAGCATGGTTTCCGACGTACACAGGAATCTTATTAAAGGGGGCATTTTTATGTATCCGGGTACAACGGAAAAGCCAAAAGGAAAACTTCGCCTGTTATATGAATGCAATCCTTTCGCATTCATTACGGAAGTGGCAGGTGGCAAGGCCACCGATGGCAGGGGTTCCATACTTGATATAGTGCCCAAAGAATTGCACCAGCGCACTCCACTGTTTATTGGAAGCAAAAAAATGATGGAAGAACTGGAATCATGTATGTCACCATCTGCATCATCCAAAAAACCGGCATAAGCGGATATCATAATTTTGTTGCAGCGGTCAATTGGTATTATGGAAAGTAAAAAAGGTTTTACAGAAATTATTTTGTACCGTCCGGAGCACCATGAAGTTTTTAAACAGCTGAATATGGAATGGCTTCGTTCCTATAACCTGGTGGAAGACCACGACCTTATGGTGTTGGATGATCCGCAGGGAATTATTCTGGATGCAGGCGGTATGATTTTTCTGGCCATGCACAATGGAGAGATAGTAGGTTCAGCTGCATTGATGAAAACAGGAGAAAAAGAATTTGAACTGGCAAAAATGGCAGTGAGCCCTGAATACCGGGGACAGGGCATCAGTAAAATGCTTTTAGAAAAATGCATTGGTCATGCAAGATCAGCCGGGGCAGAAAAGATCAGTCTTTTTTCAAATCATAATTTAACCACCGATATTGCTCTTTATGAAAAATATGGCTTCAAACACATCCCTGTAAAAGATTCACCTTTTAAAACGGCTGATGTAAGGATGGAACTCATTCTATAAATTGCATCATGAATCAATCCATCATCTCAGTACTGGACCTGGTAAAAAATTATGGAAGCTTTGAAGCGGTTAAAGGAATCAGTTTTGAGGTATATGAAGGTGAGATATTTGGCCTGCTTGGGCCCAATGGCGCCGGAAAATCTACCACCCTTGAAATTATTGAAACATTAAGAGACAAAACCAGCGGCAGGGTCATTGTAAATGGATTTGATCTTGACAAGGCGCCGAATTCCATTAAGAAGATCATTGGAGTGCAATTGCAAACCAGTGGATTCTATCCCGGACTCAATCTTGTTGAACTCATAGATCTTTTTGCAGGATTGTACAACCGTAAAGTTGATGCGCTTCAATTGCTGGATAAGGTAAGTCTTCGCGATAAGGCAAAATCAAAAGTGAAGGACCTCAGTGGCGGACAAAAGCAAAGGTTTTCAATAGCTACCACCCTTATCAATGATCCCAAAATAGTTTTCCTTGATGAGCCTACCACCGGGCTGGATCCACAGGCCAGGAGAAATCTTTGGGAGCTGGTTAAGCAGATAAGATCAGCAGGTACCACGGTTATTATGACCACGCATTATATGGACGAAGCAGAATTTCTTTGCGACCGGGTTGCCATTGTTGATTCGGGCAGGATCGTTGCCATGGCTAGTCCCGACAGGTTGATTGATGACCTGGTGGCAACAGGTTTTGAAAGGCCAAAAGAAATGAAGCATGCCAACCTGGAAGA
>CBIHLW010000420.1:0-3081 GCA_966210755.1 uncultured bacterium | reverse complement strand
AGGGCAGCTGACACCGCCGTTTTTTCATCATCGTGAAGCTGGATGAAAGTGATTGTCCCTTCGGGATCATATGTTGTACGGGTAACGCCAATAGTTCTGTCGCCCAGGTTAAACTCAAGGCTTTCTATTTCAGGAGTGATATTTTTTTCACGTGCGTGACATCCTGAAAACAATAAAAGGGCTATATAAAATAAATGTCTGATACAATAATGATTTACTAAGATCCCAGCTCAGCACTCAGCTTTTGCATAATATCTTTTTCAATCATTTTTTGTGCCAGTGATATCATGTTCTTAAAGGCCTTCCCTTTAGAAATGCCATGACCAATAATGACGGGCCTGGAGATACCGAGTACCGGTGTGCCGCCATAATTTTCAAAATTGAAGCGTTCAAGATAATCATGTTGTATTCCCTTCTCATTTGTTATATCAAAAAGGGACTCTGCCATCTTTAAAATGATATTGCCTGTAAAACCATCACAAACCATCACGTCGGCCTTATCCATCAATACATCACGGCCTTCCACATTACCTGTGAAATGAATATGCCTGTTTTCTTTCAGTAAAGGATAGGTTGCCTGGGCAAGTAAATTTCCCTTCCCCTCTTCTTCACCAATATTCAATAAGGCCACTCTTGGATTTTCTATTCCAAGTATGTTCCGGGCATACACAGAACCCATGATGGCAAACTGGTTCAGGTGCTCGGGCTTGCAGTCGGAATTGAGGCCTACATCAAGCAACAAACCGGTATGGCCATTTTCTTTGGGAATGATGGTAGAAATGGTAGGACGAAGTACGCCTTCCAGGGTTTTAAGTGAATACAGGGATCCAACCAACATGGCTCCAGTATTTCCGGCGCTGATAAAAGCATCGGTTTTACCGGTGGAAAGCAAATGAAAGCCTATGGCTATGGAGGATTGTTGTTTTTCTTTAAGTGCCCTGGTAGGGTGCTCGTGCATGCCAATTACCTGAGGTGCATGCACAATAGTAAATGAAGATTCAGGAAGTGGGTGATCGGCAAGTACCCGGGAAATCTTTTCTTCATCCCCAACGAGTACCAGGTGAGCACTTCCATCTTCCCTATATTGTTGAATACCTTTAACAGCTTCCAGTGGGGCGAAATCGCCACCCATCATATCAATTCCTATCTTCATTGTATACAGTCCCGTATTTACGGGATGTTTACTTTTTAACCGGTGAGTTCTCGGCTACCACCTGACCTTTGTAATACAATTTACCTTCACTTACATGCGCACGGTGGCGAACATGTGTTTCACCTGTTGTTTTATCAGTTGTTAATGTCGCAGCTACTGCCTTATAATGCGTTCTGCGTTTCGCACTTCTCTGCTGCGAGTGTCTGCGTTTGGGATTTGGCATATTCTTGAATTATAATTTGTTTTTGTAATGAGCCAAAGGCTAATGGTTATTGGCTATCCAGTCCTTTAAACTTCTCCAGTCCTTTCCATATAGGGTTGGATCCCCCGTTTTCTTCCGTTTTCAAATTGTTCAGCACTTCCCTGGCCACAGCATTGCAAAAAGGACCATCCATATTCTCATATTCACAGGTCTTTTGCATGGGTATGCTCAGGTTTACAAATTCATAGATCCAGTCCTTTACATCTATATGGCTTTCGCCCCTTGAAATGTAATAAACATCCGGATCTTCCTCCTGTTCATTCATAACCTCCGGTTCATCCGTCATTTTCACCGTTACGGTAAACTCATCGAATAACTGGATGGGAAGGTTATTGTTACAGCGGTCGCAGTTCACTTCAGCCTTACCACCAATCTCAAACCTGAGTATCATGAAGCTGTTGCTTTTTTCAAGAAGCAGCTTCACATTGGCTTCGGGATTTCTGAAATCCTGCTCGTTGTATTCCTCAAAGAACCTGTCGTCTATCCTGTAGCTGAACTCATGAACACCTGGCTTCAATCCAACAAACGCTATTTCATATTCCCGCCGGTTACTCATGTTCCCTCCCGTTTTAATTACGGGACGCAAAGGTAAAGGAATTAGGCTGAAACAGTGTATTTTGAGCAGGGATTTTAACGAATTCTGCCTATAAAAACATGCTGAAAAGTATTCTCCGGGACCGCTGGCTCCTTTTTTTACTGGCACTTTCCATTCTTATCAAACTCTTCTCCCTGAATGAACAATGGGTGGAAAGATATTACAGCCTGGGCTTTTATCCGGGTTTTTCAGTGATCCTGAGAACTTTACTGGGCCGGATCCCTTTCAGCATAGGGGATATGCTCTATCTCCTGGCTTTTTTTTACATGATAGCAAGGACCTGGAAGTTTTTAAAGATCCTGGCCAGGCGCCAGGTACAGGAATATCTTTCCTGGATCCTGTTTAGAAAATTCCTGAAGCTGGTACTGGGCATCTACCTTGTATTCAATATTTTCTGGGGACTGAATTATAACCGCGCGGGTATTGCCGGCCAGCTGCAATTAGATGTGAAGCGCTATAGCAATGAAGAGCTGATTGCGCTGACTACCCTTCTTTCCCAAAGGCTGAATGGCTATGCAGCTGCGGTGGATTCCGTGGAAAGGCTGAAATGGAAGGACAATAAATATTTATTTGGCCAGGGTATCAGGGACTATGAAAAAATAAAAAACAGGCATCCCTTTCTTGAATATAAAACTGCTTCCATAAAACCTTCTCTATACAGTGCGGTATCACATTACTTTGGTTTCAGCGGCTATTTCAATCCCTTTTCGGGTGAAGCTCAAATGAACAGTTCGGAACCCGTATTTGTGAAGCCTTTTGTTCTGAACCACGAAATTGCCCATCAGCTGGGATATGGAAAAGAGAACGAGGCCAGTTTTGTATCTTTTTTGGTGAGTAAGGAATCGGCGGAGATCGATTTCAGATATTCAGTGTATTACGAACTTTTTTATAATGCCCTTTCAGAAATAAGGATCAACAAAGACACATCAGCTGTAAAAAACTTCATCAACAATTTACATCCAAGGGTGCGCAGTGACAAAAGAGAAGAAATTGCTTTCAGGTTGCGGCGAAAAAATAAAATGCAACCGTATGTATCGGATTTTTATGATAATTACCTGAAGGCAAATAACC
>CBIHLW010000419.1:0-3083 GCA_966210755.1 uncultured bacterium | reverse complement strand
TTAATAAGCTTCTCATCTTTCCAGATACCTCTTGCCGCCAGGATATAAAAAGCCAGGATGCCAAAATGAAATAGGCACCAAAGTGCAATGCTTCCTTTAGTGAAATCGGTCATGGCAAGGAAATACATCACAAGGAGAATGACGGTAAGGAATATGCCCAGGTAACAAAGCTTAAGCTGAAGTTTGCGGTTGTCGAAAAGAAAAATATTTACAAAAGCAACGGCACCCGTAAGAACCGTAATGATGGTTAGCCAGATGGTGGTCTGTGCATTCAGGTCAACAGTGGCCGCCAGGTTTTCCACCATCGTTTCTCCTGTAAAAAAAGGGAACCTGAAAGTAACGGCAGCAAAAATGGCTGCAAGGAGCAACCAAAGTGTTTGTATACGTTGAATCATAATGTTGTTTTTATCAATAACCCCTGCATATCACCGGAATTTTATTGAAGGGTATGCAGGTAGTTTAACCTAATTCAGGGTACAAAGGAAATTGTTTCATGAATTCATGAACTTCTTTTGATACTTTATCAACAACTGAACTGTCGTCAATATGCATCAGCACCTTATCCATAAGTTCAACTACTATGGCCATATGTTCTTCTTTCATACCCCTGGTGGTTATGGCCGGCACGCCCACCCGGATACCTGAAGTTACAAATGGCGACTTATCATCGTAAGGAACTGCATTTTTATTGAGTGTAATATGAGCATTATCCAGGGTTTCCTGTGCTTTTTTTCCTGTAATATTTTTATTACGGAGGTCTATCAGCATGAGGTGGTTGTCTGTTCCGCCGCTGATAATATGATAGTCTTTAGAAACCAGTGCCTTTGCCATGGCTTGTGCATTGGCTTTCACCTGCCCTGCATAGTTGGTAAATTCATCACTGAGTATTTCACCAAAAGCAATGGCCTTTGATGCTATCACGTGTTCCAGCGGACCGCCCTGTGTTCCGGGGAAAACTGCCATATCCAGTAAATGACTCATCATCCTGATATTGCCTTTGGGATCTTTCAATCCAAATGGATTTTCAAAATCCCTGCCCATCATTATGATGCCACCCCGCGGGCCACGGAGTGTTTTATGCGTTGTGGATGTAACAAAATGACAATGTTCAAACGGATCGCTTAGTAAACCTTTTGCAATCAATCCGGCTGGATGCGCAATATCAGCCATTACCAAAGCACCGGTTTCATCTGCCACTTTACGGATCCTGGCATAATCCCAGTCGCGGCTGTAGGCAGACGCTCCACAAATGATCAGCCGGGGTTTTTCTTTTCTGGCCTGCTCTTCAAGTTGTTCATAGTTCACCAGCCCGGAATCTTTATGAACACCGTAAAAGAATGGCTGATACAATTTACCACTGAAGTTTACCGGGGAACCATGGGTTAGATGTCCGCCCATGCTAAGGTCAAGTCCAAGTATCTTATCACCGGCCTTGAGCATAGCCAGCATTACTGCCGCATTGGCCTGCGCACCGCTATGGGGCTGCACATTGGCGTAATCACATTTGAAGATCTGCTTCAACCGGTCTATGGCCAGTTGTTCTGTTTCATCAACAAATTCACACCCGCCATAATAACGCCTGCCCGGATATCCTTCTGCATATTTATTGGTCATAACGTTACCCATGGCCTGCATCACCTGCAGGGAAGTAAAGTTTTCAGAAGCGATCAATTCAATTCCCTTACGCTGGCGGTCCAGCTCTTTTTGAATGATGTTAAAAACCTGTGTATCTCTTTGCATAAGTATAATTTCACTATTCCTGTATGCGTTTCTAACAAAAATTATTTCAATAATTACGGAAGAAGGCACCAGGTGTTAAGGCTGTGCAAAAATAAGAGAGCATACATTAGCAAAGACATTTGATTTGTTTGGATTAAAAATCAGTAATTTCACCCGCTTTTTTTATTGAAATTCTGTTCATGATGGCAGCAGGAGTGGAAAGGGGTTACGAGCCGTCAAAACAATTATACATGAAAGCAATTATTCCGGTAGCAGGCGCAGGAACCAAACTCAGACCACATACTTACACACAACCGAAAGCATTGATCCCTCTTGCAGGCAAAACGGTTCTGAGTATTATAGTGGACCAGTTGAAAGATGCTGGTATCAATGAATTCATTTTTATTGTGGGATACCTTGGGGAAAAGATCCAGGATTATGTAAAGACCCTTTATCCGGGTATCAATGCCCATTTCGTGTACCAGAACGACAGGCAGGGTATTGGCCATGCCGTAAGGCTTACCCGGAGCATAGTTTCAGGGGATGAGGTAATGATTGTGCTGGGCGATACCATATGCGATTTTGATGTAAAGGAGGTGATCAACCATCCCACATCCATGATAGGGGTAAAGAAGGTGGATGATCCAAGAAACTTTGGCGTGGCTGAACTGAATACGGACAGCGAGATACACCACGTGGTGGAAAAACCACAGATCCCGAAGTCGAACCTGGCGCTTGTTGGAATTTATAAGATCAGGGAAACCGATATGTTGTTCCAGTGTCTTGAAACCAATATTAAGAGTGGCATAAAAACACACGGTGAATACAATATCACAGATGCTATTGATTGTATGATCAAAGCAGGAGCGAATTTCAAGGCATTCAAGGTTGACAGCTGGTTTGATTGCGGCAGAAGGGAAACCCTCCTTGAATCCAATGCCACTTTACTTAAGAAATTCGGTACGCGGACGGAGCCCTGTTCGGATTATGAGAACACCGTTTTGATTCAGCCGGTAAGTATAGGAAAGGGATGCATCGTTAAAAACTCCATCATTGGTCCCAATGTTACCATAGGTGATTCTACCAATGTAGATTCCTCCATCATCAAAGATTCCATCATAGGTGCTTATTCCAATCTTTATGATATTGTTCTTGATGATTCACTTATAGGAAGCGATACTACTATCAGGGGTGAAACGAGAACACTGAATATCGGGGATAATACAGATATCGTGCTGGGGTAAACCCCCTGTCCACCTGAAGGTGGAACTTAGGTGCTGTTTGTTTTTTGATTTCAATGTTTCTATAATTCAACGTTCAGGTAGTTTTTTTTATTGACGGTTAATTTAGATCTGGTAGCAGTC
>CBIHLW010000418.1:0-3088 GCA_966210755.1 uncultured bacterium | reverse complement strand
GGGTTGCATTCCCGTGATGTTGCATACATCTTTTGCATATACCACGATCCTGGTGGGCAGATTTTTCATGGATATGGATTGGATTTAAAAATTACTGAGATTATCATAGTTGCCATAGCGTATAAACCTTGTTTATTAATGGATTTTACTTAGAAAAAATAAATTGATTCAAAGGTTTACACTAGCTACAAACCAGGTAAACCCCGTTTTATAGCCCTGTTTAAGTTTTGATTTTGGTGGTTCATCAAAACATTTATAATGAGTCATTTTATTTCTTTGAGTGATGCTATTGCTATGACCGAAAGATTCCGTGATAACCGGGACAGTGTGCTGGACCTGGAGTACAGGGGACAAAACATTCTGGCATTAAGCGAAACCTTTGACAGGGCTGCATTTGATACCTTGCTGGACAAGACAGGCTGTGCATCTTTACGCATTTATTATGGCATGAGTGTTGATCTTAAAATACATGCTATAGTTGTAGCCGTTAATGAGGATAACGAGGATATACTGCCATCCACTTCCAGCATTACAAATGATGATGAGGATATTGTGGATAATGCCAACCGGTGTCCCGAACTCTGTCCGCCCTCTTCACCATTGAACGGGTAGATCCGTATGAATTATGAGTTATGAACTTAATGCTATTATTAGCTTAACTATTGGTATAGGTCCTATAATTGGCTGGGTTCGATTTCACAAGATCGACCCGGCCTTTCTGCCTTTTCTCTTATTGCTTACAATAGGGTTTTTGAATGAGGTTGTAAGTATTATACTGATGAAATATGGTTACACCAATATCATCAATTTCAACAGTTTCAAGATCATTGAATCGGTTTTACTTTTATGGCAATTCAAAAACTGGAAATTATTTGAAAAGCATAGAAATTTATTTTATGGCTTAATGTTCCTGTTTACAGCCAGTTGGGTGGGTGAGAATATTTTTATATCGTTGCAGGGGTTTAATTCATATTTCATTGTTGCGCAGTCCTTTATCCTTGTTCTGTTAAGTATCAGTATGATCAACATCATAGTTCTGGCCGATTCCACTCCCTTATTCAGAAACCCTGTATTTTTAATCTGCCTTGGGCTGGTGATCTATTTTACATATGCTTTGCTGGTGGAGATATTTTGGGTATTTGGCCTCAACAGGAGCAGGCAGTTCAGGCTGCACATCTATGAGATCATGAGTTATATCAGTTTACTTACTAACCTAATATTTGCTTTTGCATTCTTATGGATTCCAATGAAGCTTCAATATATACTGCGGTAATCATTACAGCTATTGTACTTGGGTGCATTATTATTTATTTCGTGATCAGCCTGTATGCACAACAAAGAAAGCATATCAGGATGCAAAGAAGATATTTTTATAACGAAGTAAACCTGCTTGAAAAAGAACGGTACCGGATGTCAAGGGACATGCATGATGAACTGGGCCCCGGCCTTAGCATGACCATGAGCCATGTAAATGAGATAATTGCCGCTGATGAAAAAAGCGTCCATCATAAGGAAAAGGCAATGGCTTTCCTGTTAAATGTGATGGAAAGAATAGGGCAAATTGCCATAAATCTTGCACCCGGTTCCCTGCAAAGAAAGGGACTTAGGTTTGCCCTGCAGGATTTTATTGAAAGCCTGGATGATGTGAGCTTTATTGAATTTGAACTTAAATATGATATCAAAATGGAAATCGATAAAAGTATGGGTATTCATTTATTCAGGATCGTTCAGGAGCTATGCCATAATGCAGTAAAACATTCGGAAGCCAGCAAGGTCCTTGTACAATTCAAGGAAAAGGAAAAAAGGTTCTACCTGTATTATACTGATAATGGAAAAGGTTTTGCTTTTGATGAAAAAAGCCCGAATGAAAATGGGATAGGATTAGGAAGCCTGAAGAGCAGGACTGAATTGCTGGGGGGTAAGATGCGTTTGCAAAGCAATCCAGCTGATGGCACCAGTTATTTATTTGAATTTCCTCAACAAAAGAAATTTTTATGATCAGAATTATAATCGCGGAAGACCAGGACATGTTCAGGGAAGGCCTGAAAGTTTTACTGGAGCATCATGATGATATAAAAATTATAGGAGAGGCAGACAATGGAAGGCATGCTCTTGACCTGGTGAGCAGGGAAAAGCCCGATGTGCTGGTAACTGATATCCAGATGCCGGAAATGGATGGCATTGAACTTACAAAGGAGATCAGGCTGAGTTATCCTGAGGTTGCCGTAATAGGACTTACTATGTTCGAGGACAGTCATCTTATTATTGACATGCTTGAAGCCGGAGCTAAGGGATACCTGGTTAAAACATCCAATAAACAAAAACTGGTGGATGCCATATACTCAGTGCATAAAGGCGCTATGTATTTCTGTGATACTTCTTCGTTGAAGCTGATGAAAAATATATTGAAAAGCAAGGTGGATCTTCCGATGCATGCGGACAGGGAAAAATTTACAGAGCTTGAAGTAAGGATCATACAGGATATATGCCCGCAGTATTCAAGCAAGGAGATAGCGGAAAGGCTGAATATTGGGATAAAAACCGTTGAAAATTACCGCAACAGGCTGTTTGATAAAATAGGAGTTAAGAATATGGCAGGCGTGGTGATATACGCCATTCGTAATGGCTTTTACGATATTAATGAGGGTAAACCTATTAATAAACAAAGGAAATACTATTGACATGTGCCCATGGCAGATCGTAGTTTATATGCATTAAATATTTTAATGCATATGAGTCCCCACGAGATCACCAATGAAGAAATTCAACGCCTCTACCAGGTCAAAACTTATTTGCTGAATCATTTACACCAGAGGCATACTGTAAAGCAACTTGCACGTCGTGCAGCTATGAATGAATCTAAATTCAGGGAAGCGTTTTACATGGTTTTTAGCTATGTGGTGCAGGATTATATTATTGAAGCCCGGATGCAGCTGGGATTTTTTTTATTAAAACATACAAATAAGGATATAAAAGAAATTGCCTGGCTTGCAGGATACAGGCAAAGTAAAAATTTCATGAATGCTTTTAAAAAGTATTTTGGTATCACAGCCATGACAGTGAGAAAGTAAATTAATATTTAGTAAGG
>CBIHLW010000417.1:0-3139 GCA_966210755.1 uncultured bacterium | reverse complement strand
GCGTATGGGTATTATAATAATATTTAACTTTTTTCATGGTGAATTGGAAATGCTAATAGCCACTGGCTATTAGCTATCAGCTTTTGGTATTTCAAGATTACCTTTGCTAACCCCCAAAATAGGAGGAAAACAAATATACTTGCATCTAAAGCAAAAATCAACCATTTATTGTGTGAGGAGATGACTGCTTTAGATCCATACAGTGGAAACACCTGGGATATTTACGAACCTCAGGGTAACCGGATAAAAAATATAAAAATGACCTCGAGCCAGATACGCAGTCAGTTTCTTGATTTCTTCAAATCCAAAGAACACCATATTGTGCCTTCAGCGCCCATCGTGGTAAAAAATGATCCTACCCTGATGTTTACCAATGCTGGCATGAACCAGTTCAAGGATTATTTCCTTGGCAACAAACAGGCTCCGTTCCAACGTATTGCTGATACCCAAAAATGTTTGAGGGTAAGTGGAAAACACAACGACCTGGAAGAAGTGGGTGTTGATACTTATCACCACACCATGTTTGAAATGCTGGGCAACTGGAGCTTTGGCGATCCTGCCCGCACTGGTGGCGGCTATTTTAAAAAAGAAGCAATAGCCTGGAGCTGGGAATTACTCACTAAAGTATTGCAGATACCTGTTAACCGTTTATACGTTACCATTTTTGAAGGTGATGAAAAAGAAGGCCTGCCCCAGGATGAAGAAGCAGCAGGTGAATGGAAAAAATGGATTGCACCCGACCGTATCCTTTCAGGAAATAAAAAAGACAATTTCTGGGAAATGGGAGATACAGGACCCTGCGGACCCTGCACAGAAATACATGTAGATACCAGGCCTGATGAAGAAAGAAAAAAAACTGATGGCAAATCACTTGTCAATGCCGATCATCCGCAGGTAATAGAGATCTGGAATAATGTTTTCATCCAGTACAACCGTTTAAAAGATGGAAGCCTTCAGCAATTACCTGCCAGACATGTGGATACAGGAATGGGTTTCGAAAGACTGGTAAGGGTGATACAGGGTAAGAATTCAAATTATGATACGGATGTTTTTTCCGGGACCATTGAACAAATAGCCACTCTTACAAAAAATACATACAGCGGTAGCGATAGTAAGGCCGATATAGCCTTTCGTGTGCTGGCAGATCATATCCGTGCTATTTCTTTCACCATTGCCGATGGCCAGCTGCCATCCAATACAGGTGCAGGATATGTGATCAGAAGAATTTTAAGAAGGGCCGTCCGCTATTATTACACCTACCTCAATTACCAGCAACCCTTACTCTTCAGGCTTGTACCGGTAATTGCAAAACAATTTGAACATGTATTTCCTGAATTACTGAAACAGGAAGCATTTGTTTCAAAAGTGATCAGGGAAGAAGAAGAAGCATTTTTAAGAACGCTTGAAAAAGGACTCAAAAGGATTGAGGACATTATCTCCGGTTCTTCAACAATTATTTCAGGCAGGGATGCATTTGAATTGTATGATACCTATGGATTTCCATTGGACCTGACCAGGTTAATTGCATCTGAAAGAAAACTGCAGGTTGATGAAGCTGGCTTTAATGCGGAAATGTCTAAACAAAAAGACCGTTCAAGGGCAGCAACAAAAATTGACACCCAGGACTGGGTTGTACTGAATGAAGGAAATAAAAATGAATTTGTTGGTTACGATAACCTTGAAATAGAAGCAACTGTATTAAGGTACAGAAAGGTAAATGCAAAAAACCGGGAAGCCTTTCAGGTAGTATTGAACAAAACGCCTTTTTATGCAGAGAGTGGCGGCCAGGTGGGAGATACCGGAGAATTAATTTTTGAGAATACTGTTTTTAGGGTTGTTGACACCAAAAAGGAAAATGACCTCATCATCCATTTAATTGAAAAGGATCCATCCGGGATAAAGGGGAATGTTACTGCAAGGGTTGATATCGAAAAAAGAAAACTTACCACCATTCATCATAGTGCAACACATTTATTACATGCAGCACTCAGAAAAGTTTTGGGAACCCATGTTGTTCAAAAAGGTTCATTAGTGAATACCGATTACCTCCGTTTTGATTTTTCGCACTTCAGTAAAATGAGTGATGAAGAAATTCAGCAGGTGGAAAAAATCGTCAATCAGAAGATCAGGGAAAACATTCCGGTGGTCATCCGCCTGATGTCGAAAGATGAAGCCATTCAAACCGGGGCAATGGCCCTGTTTGGCGAGAAGTATGGCGATATGGTTCGCGTGGTAACCATCGATCCAAATTATTCTATTGAATTATGCGGAGGAACCCATGTTGGTTCAACGGGTGAATTGGGGTTATTTAAAATAAGTTCAGAAGCAGCGGTGGCAGCAGGTGTACGCAGAATTGAGGCCTTCAGCGGAACAGTGGCTGAACTATTCATAAATGAACAATTGCAACAACTGCAGACCGTAAAAGATTCTTTAAAAAATCCAAAGGACCTTTCCAGGGCTATAACCTCGCTTCAGGAAGAAAATGCAAGCCTTAAAAAACAGCTTGAAAAATTTGAACAGTTACATGTAAGATCAATCGCAGAAAATTTGCTTACCAGGGTTGAAATAATAAATGGAGTTGAATTTATAGGCGGGGTTATTGATCTTGACAGTGCTGATGCACTTAAAAAACTGGCATTCGAGCTCAAACCAAAACTCAATAACTTTTTTATTGCGCTGGTTGCCAGCCTGCAAGGCAAGGCCAGCGTGGTTTTGCTTTTAAGCGAAACGGTTAACCAGTCAAAAAACCTGGATGCTTCTGCCATCATTAAAAATCAGGTCGCTCCTCTCATCAAAGGCGGAGGCGGGGGGCAAAAAACCCTGGCTACAGCTGGGGGGCAGGATGTTTCAGCCCTTCAACAGGTAATTGAAACCGTTAAAAGCCTCCTTTAAGCCTTTTAGCATTTTAACATTTGCGAAATCTTTCGTAATTAAAAAAATGCCTTTATATTTGATCTACGAAAACAAACGTAGTAATTATAAAATCGCTTAGTTTATGAAACATGTTATCACCAAAAAATTATTGATTGCAGGGATTGCCTTACTAACCGTACCATCTTTGGTTTTTGCGCAAAAGGAAGACAAAGACAAAAAAGAGAAAAAGGAAATCCAGAGCATCATCATCACCCGCACCGGAGAT
>CBIHLW010000416.1:0-3148 GCA_966210755.1 uncultured bacterium | reverse complement strand
TCCTGGAACATATCCCCACCATGCCGTAACCCAAAAAATTGCCTTCCTGCAACAGTAGAATCATTTACATTTGCGCAATTTGCGAAATCATGCCAAAAGATAAATCCATCACATCAGTATTGATCATCGGTTCCGGTCCCATCATCATCGGGCAGGCCTGCGAATTTGATTATTCAGGTACACAGGCAGCCAGGAGTTTGAGGGAAGAAGGTATCAGGGTGATATTAATTAACAGCAATCCTGCAACCATCATGACCGATCCAATGATGGCAGACAGGGTATATCTTCTTCCATTGACCGTTGAAAGTATTGAACAGATACTGGATGAAAATGATATTGATGCTGTGCTGCCAACCATGGGTGGACAAACAGCGCTTAACCTGGCCAAGGAAGCCGAGGACCTGGGTGTATGGGAGAAATACAATGTGAAATTGATTGGTGTTGATATAAAAGCTATTGATAAAGCGGAAGACAGGGAAAAATTCAGGAAGTGGATGATAGAACTGGGTGTGCCTGTTGGAACGGCAAAAACTGCCAACTCTTTTCTGGAAGGAAAGGAATTTGCTCAGGACATTGGGTTCCCACTGGTGATACGTCCTTCATTTACGCTTGGCGGTACAGGAGGCGGATTTGTTCACGATAAAGATGAACTGGATGAAGCACTCACCAAAGGACTCGAAGCTTCTCCCATTCATGAAGTGCTGGTTGAAAGGGCCGTATTGGGGTGGAAAGAATATGAACTGGAGTTACTTCGAGACAGCGCAGACAATGTATGCATTATTTGTACGGTTGAAAATTTTGACCCGATGGGAGTGCATACCGGCGACTCCATTACCGTGGCTCCAGCCATGACATTGAGTGATACGGCTTTTCAGCTGATGCGTAATACTGCAATCATGATGATGCGGGATCTGGGAAATTTTGCCGGCGGGTGTAATGTGCAGTTTGCACTCAATCCGGAGAACGAAGAGATCATAGCCATCGAGATCAATCCAAGGGTAAGCCGTTCTTCGGCACTTGCTTCCAAGGCAACAGGTTACCCCATCGCCAAAATAGCAGCGAAGCTTGCCATTGGATATACATTGGATGAACTGGAAAACCAGATCACCAAAACCACGTCAGCTTATTTTGAACCTGCACTTGATTATGTGATTGTAAAAATACCAAGATGGAATTTCGATAAGTTCAAAGGTGCCAACGATACCCTTGGATTGCAAATGAAAAGTGTTGGAGAGGTAATGTCCATTGGCAGAAGCTTTACTGAAGCCATACAAAAAGCCTGTCAGAGCCTGGAGAACAATGCGGTTGGACTGGGTTATTATGGAAAAAGCGGAATGAAATCGGAAGATCTGCTTGAATATATCAAGACGCCCAAATGGGACCGCATATTCAGGATAAAGGATGCGCTTATGCTGGGTGTTAGCGTGAATACAATTGCAAAAGCAACAGGTATAGACCGCTGGTTCCTTTATGAGATACAAAAAATCTGCACGATAGAAAAAGAGTTGGGCAAGTACTGGCTGGAAGACCTTCCCCTTGAATTGTTGAAGAAGGCCAAGGTGCATGGATTCAGTGATGAGCAGATAGCAAGGATCATTACTGATGGAAGTGAAGAAGAGGTTTATGAAAAAAGAAAAGCAGCTGCCATTACAAGGGTTTATAAAATGGTAGACACCTGCAGTGCTGAATTTGAAGCCAGAACGCCCTATTTCTATTCAACCTTTGAAGAAGGGCATACCAATGAAAGCAAGGTAACGGATAAGAAAAAAATCATCGTGTTGGGCAGTGGTCCAAACAGGATAGGGCAGGGAATTGAATTTGATTATTGCTGCGTACATGGATTGCTGGCCATTAAGGAATGCGGTTATGAATCTATCATGATCAACTGCAATCCGGAAACCGTTTCTACGGACTTCGACATGGCTGATAAGCTTTATTTCGAACCTGTTTACTGGGAACACCTCTGGGAGATCATTGAACATGAAAAACCCGAGGGGGTGATTGTTCAACTGGGTGGACAAACCGCACTAAAGCTGGCAGAACGTTTACATAAGAAGGGTGTTAAGATCATTGGAACTTCTTACGATAATATGGATATAGCGGAGGACCGTGGAAGATTCAGTGATATGTTGAAAGAACTGGAAATTCCCTATCCTGAATACGGAACGGCATTTACTGTTGATGAAGCTGTTGAAGTGGCTAAAAAAGTAGGTTATCCCGTACTGGTCAGGCCAAGTTATGTTCTGGGCGGACAAAGAATGCGGATCGTGATCAATGATGAAGAACTTGAAAAAGCGGTCATCAGCTTATTGAAACATATTCCGGATAATAAGATTCTGATCGATCATTTTCTTGACCGTTGCCAGGAAGCCGAGATCGATGCCATATTTGATGGGGAGAATTTTCATGTAATGGGCGTGATGGAACATATTGAACCGGCAGGTATCCATAGTGGTGACAGCAATGCCGTACTGCCTGCATTCAATCTTACTCCACTGGTGGTTACTACCATGGAGCACTATGGCGAAAAGATAGCCCGTGCATTGAACATTAAAGGACTGATCAATATACAGTTTGCCATTAAAGATGGAAAGGTATATGTGATAGAAGCGAATCCAAGAGCATCACGAACTACACCATTTATAGCAAAAGCATATGGCATACCTTATCTGAATATTGCAACCAAAGTGATGCTGGGTGCCAATAAACTTACCGATTTCAAATATGAAAAAAAATTAAAAGGATTTGCCATCAAGGAACCGGTATTTTCATTTAATAAATTCCCAGGTGTAAGTAAAGAACTCGGTCCGGAAATGAAAAGTACAGGAGAGGCCATCCGTTTTATAAAAGATCTGCGCGATCCTTACTTCAGGCAGTTGTATAAAGACAGGAGTATGTATTTGAGTAAGTGAAAATTCAAAAATCAAAATCGGACTATTCTAAGAAATCTTCAGCCTTCATACGCTATTTTTTAATTTTAATTTTGACTTTTGATTAAAATGGAAATACATCAGATCCTTGAACAAATGCAAACCACCTGGGATGGAGATCCGTGGTTTGGAAGAAGTGGAAAATAAATGTTGAGCGAATTAACTGATGTAATTTCTTTTCAAAACACTTCAGGGCAGCACTCCATTGTTGAAATGTT
>CBIHLW010000415.1:0-3160 GCA_966210755.1 uncultured bacterium | reverse complement strand
CAGAATTTCAGGCAGGCCTGCATAGATGAAGAAGTAGTTTGTATAGCTACCACACTGGAAGAAAAATTCATGGGCCAGAAAATTATTTTTTCAGTTGACAGGCTTGACTATACAAAGGGACTCAATTACAGGCTTGAAGGCTATCAGGCATTTCTTGAAAAACATCCGGAATTAAAGGAAAAAGTAATTTTTATATTGAATGTTATTCCTTCAAGAGAAAATATTCCAACTTACCATGAAAGAAAAAGAATGGTGGAAGAGCGCATCAGCAGGATCAACGGAATGTTTTCTACCTTGCACTGGCAACCGGTGATCTACCGGTACAATCATTTAAGTTTCGAAGAGCTTTGTGCATTATATCAAACAGCAGATATTGCGTTGATCACTCCATTGCGTGATGGAATGAATCTTGTTGCTAAAGAATATATAGCCAGTTGCATTGACAAAGGCGTGCTTATTTTGAGTGAACTTACCGGCGCTGCAAGTGAATTGAATGAAGCGGTTCTGGTGAATCCAACAGATACAGATGAAGTGGCCAACGCCATTTATTCCGCGTTAACCATGCCGCTGGTGGAACAACGTTCAAGGTTATCGTATATGCAAAGACGAATTGCAGAGTACAACGTACTTAAGTGGGTAAACGATTTTCTTGACCAGCTGATCATAACAAAAAAAGACCAGGAGATTTTAAAAGTGAATATTTTAAAAGAAGAACATGCCAGGCAAATGGTAAACGAATTTGAAAATGCAGCTAAAAGATGTATTCTCCTGGACTACGATGGAACACTGGCTCCTTACCAGAAACTACCATCCATGGCAGCACCCAGCGAAGAACTGATACAATTACTGACCCAGCTTACCAACGACCCTTCCAATGAACTGGTGATCATCAGTGGCAGAGATGCAGACACTCTTGAAAAATGGCTTGGCAACCTGCCTATGAATATGATAGCTGAACATGGAGCCTGTGTAAAATACAAAGGCGAGACCTGGAAGGAACTTGTTTCAGTAAATACTGAATGGAAAGAACAGGTTCGTCCGCTTATGCAATTATTTGTAGACAGGTGCGCGGGGTCTTTCATTGAAGAAAAGAAAAGTACACTTGCCTGGCATTACAGGAATACCAATACAGAACTCGGATTTATGCGCTCAAGAGAATTGCGGAATAATTTATTACAATTAACGGCTAATACTGCTTTACAGGTGGTGGATGGCAACAGGGTTTTAGAAGTAAGAATGGTAGGAGTTGACAAAGGTGCGGCAGCAACAAGCATGCTTGGTTATATAAATCCTGATTTTATACTTTGCATTGGAGATGACGCAACCGATGAAGATATGTTCCGGGCACTCAGGGATAAAGCGCATACCATTAAAATTGGCAGGGCTAATACATCTGCTCAATATACCATCTTATCGCAACGCGAAGTATTTCCTTTCCTTCAGAGGTTTATAAATCCTGTAGCGTCCAGGAATTACCAGTTATCCTAAGCGCTAACACCTGCTTCTTCCTTTATTCCCAATACGGATTTAATGATCCTTAAAGGAACAAGTGACCATTGGGTGCCTTCCGTAAGTTCCCTGTTCAGATGCACCAGTGATTTTTCAAGAAGGAAAGTATGCAATACGGTTTCCAGATGCCTGTTATCTTTTGGAACAAGGGCCGTACCTCTCACCGCTTCGAAATAAGCGTTCACAAAAAATCCACTCATATAATGTGCCCACATTTCAGCATAGGGCAGTAAGGAAGGAAGCTCGGACCTTGAAATATGGTCATTTTTAAAAAAGGCTTCGTAGGCCGTGTAATGAAAAGATGTGACCATTTCAGCAATATCCCTTATAGGAGAACGCTTGATCCTTCTGGTACTAAAACTCCTGTGAGGTTTGCCGCCGAAGTCATGGATCACGATATCCTTACCGGTAAGCAATAACTTTTTGAGCCCGAATGTTCCATGGGTTCTGGTTTTTACAATATCCAGCTTGGTAGCATAGATCAATTTTAACTTGTCGAGCAATTGCTCTTTTTTGCCCTTCAGAATATTGACCTCGCTTTTTACATCTTCAGGGAAGGATTCATAATACTTATTGAAATTATCATAGCTTTCACGAACCAGTGATTGCATAGTGGAGTAAAGCGACCGTTGGTAGTGAAGTGAATATTCTTCCGGTTTGAAATCTTTTTGTATGGCCTCGGATAAAATAATATGTATCTCAGCTGTACGCTTACCGATCAGGGTTGCCAGTTCAGCAGTGCGGCTACCAAGCAGGCTTTGCAGTTCAGAAGATAATTCTTCAAAACCAACCGGAGATATCAGGGTGCCTTTTCTTTCATAGGGATCGATTGATTCTTTTTTCCTCGCCATGATCCTTTCCGCATAGTTATTTAGTCGCTCGATCATAAAGGATTGTCCATCTCCATGGTTTTCGATCAATACCTGTAATAATCCCATAGTAACCATTCCCCTGTGGGTGCTCCATTCCATGGTGCCCAGAAATCCCGGCACATGTGGAAAGCCCGCATCCTCCGACAAAAATTTGCTGACCTCAACATCCGGGTTCACAGCAGGATCAAGCTTCCTGTACATTTTCAGAAAGAATTTATTATCAAATGTGATGGATGTATTGTATTCATCACCCGTATGCATTTTAGATAAAATAGTACGGTGGGCATTTACATAACTGCCAACCTGTTCTTTCGATTTAAAAATAACGGTATACTCACCTATATTCAGTTCTTCATTCCCGGCCAGTTTGCGAATGAGGAATTGCTGCGTTTCAGATGTATAGAACGCATCGCATAGTAATACCTCTTTACCACCTATTACCATATTTGATATCACTGCTTCCGGACAGGTCAGTGCTATACGGTCCGATTCTTCACCCTTAAGATAAGTAATTGAAAGCTTGTATGTTTCCGGCAGTCCGCTTTCATACGCCACATCTATCAGTAAAAAGAAAACCGTTTTACCATCAACCGGTAACTGTACATCGTTTTGAATGGATACATGGAATATTTTTCTGTCCTGGCCCTGGAACCATTTTCTTTTGGGAAGAAAATCGGGCAGCACTTTATTTTCAAGCACAGCATTCATCTCGGGCTTCATCAAATCTTCCCATTGATCAATCTCCAGGGAAGGCATTTCATCCACATCATCTTTTTTAT
>CBIHLW010000414.1:0-3175 GCA_966210755.1 uncultured bacterium | reverse complement strand
ATATCCGACTGGGGGTGCCCAATGGTATTTATTGCTTCATACCATTTGGTAATATCCGGATTGGATGGATTGAGAAATTCAAGATTGGCTTCCCTGCCACTTAACAGAAACTCTGAAAAGGCAACCCGGTAGGTTTTTAAGGAATCGATCTCTGTATTATTCAACAGCCATTTACCAGATTGATCTAACTGCACCGATGGATTGTGTAGTAAAAAGCCGCCGCTGCCTACATTCTTTTTTCCCTGATCCAACACCTGCAATAACAGTCGGCCCTTTATATCAACTTCCCTGATGGAACCTCCAAATGGAAGCGTACGGATAATATCATATTCAGAAATGGGTAGCTGAAGTATATCATCAACCCTGATAGATCCCGAATTCATAATAGCGAGATCGGCATGTGGTGAAGCAAACATCATAGCGCTGGTAATGAGTTTTCCCAGGTTTGTTGGCTGGCTCCTGATTACCAGTTCTCTTCCATCAAGTGGTTCGCCTTCCGACAAAACGATCCTTTGCGCATTGAATCCAAGTGTTGCATAATTGGATGCTGCAATGGAAGTCCATTTTTGTACTACAGTATTGGTGGCACTGTCCGGCGCTATTTTTTCATCTATCACTTCCAGCTTTGGCTGAACCTTGATTTTATTTCTTTTTTTATTGATATTCAGTTTTACGATATAGGCGGATTTTGCATTGGCCATTGCCTTGGTAATATAAATATCTCCCACCTTTTTGAAACGCTGGTCATGTTCATGTCCGCCAAGTATCATGGCCAGACCCGGCAATTCTTTCGCCAGTAATTCATCATCTGCTATATTTTGATGTGTAATGGCAACCACTGCATCCACTGAATCTTTTAACTGGTTATATGCATCCCTGGCAGATTGAAGCGGGTCCGTGTAACTTACATATTCCGCCCTGTTAAACGGCAGGCAAATACCAATGAAACCTATTCTTGCTTTTGTTCCATCGGCGTCGGTTACCTCCATTATATAGGTTGCAGGAATAGGTACACCATTAGATCTTGAAAAAGGCAGGATCTTATCCTTCACTTTATGAAAGCTGTTGGTGGATATCCATTGAAAAGCAGATTCGTCGATCCGGTCCTGCAATTCCTGTTCCCGTATATCAAATTCGTGATTACCAAAACAGGCCAGGTCAGTGCCGGCTACATTCAAGGCCTCTATCATCTGTCTCCCCCTGATAGCTTTTCCCTGATACTGTAGACTATTATAAACAGATGGACTTAAAAAATCACCTGCAATTACAAGAAAACTGTTTGGGTTTTCTTTTACATACTGTTTTTTAAGGGTGGCCAGTCTTGCAATACCACCTTCTCTTCCTCCGGAAAGCGGAGCGATCTCATACACATCATTTACCTGAACAAAATTGATATCGATCCTGCCATTATCAGTAGAGGCAGTTTTTTGGTAAGTGGTGCAGGAACCAAAGCCAATCAATAACAGGGGCAGGAGCTGAATAAATTTCATTTTAGTAAAGCCTGATTTTAAAATGCTGCAAAAATACAAATCGGACTGGCACGGATTTAGTTTTTAATCAATATTGCCTCATGATAAAAAGTGTGTTATGAAAATTGTGATATTTACCCTTTCAGTCATTTTATCCTTTGCATTTATTTCCTGTTCAAAAAATGATATTACTGAAGATTCAATTGTAAAAGGCTTTGCTTCTACGGAACCGGCTGCTTCTGTTACAGTAATTACCGGTTGGGAAGCCGGATGGCCCTGGAACCAGTCGGACAGCAGTGACTATAAGGTATTTTCCGTTGACCGTGCTGTTCCTTCGCTCAACCAGGATATACTGCGTAATGGCGCCGTTTTGGTTTTTATAAAGAATTTCATGCTGGAAGATGACCGCAGGGTGAATAAACCTGTACGGATTCCATTCCATGTATTGCCTTCTTTTGGTAAACCGGGATATGACCAGGCCTGGTACCATATCAATACCCCCGGACATATTATTTTGAAATACCGTACCAACAAACACAAATTTGGAATAGAAGCAGAGATCCCGGATCAGCAGGTGGAGTCCAGATTTTTTATTATTTCACCTTCCGACCTTAGAAAATACAATCACTCGCCTGCATCTATTTCCCGGCTCACCTACCAGCAACTAATTGATCTGCTTGATGTGGGTCAGTAAATTATATTTACAATTCCGGACCATCAACCGGATATAAATTATGCAGAAGATCCTTGTTACGGGAGCCAATGGATTTGTTGGATACTATGTGGTTAAATATTTACTCGAAAACAATTTTTATGTTTTAGCTACAGGCAAAGGGCCAACACGGCTTCCTTTTGCCTCCGATCATTTCGAATACCACACACTGGATTTTACAGATGAATTTCAGGTCCGTAATTTTTTTATTCACCACAAACCTTCGGTGGTCATCCATAGCGGAGCCATGTCTAAACCTGATGAATGTGAAGAAAACCGCGAGGCCGCATTCAGAACAAATGTTACAGGTACCATTCATTTATTAAACAACGCCGAAGATCTAAAATGCTTTTTTCTTTTTATCTCTACAGATTTTGTTTTTGATGGTGCAAAGGGAATGTATGATGAAGAAGCGGCAACCGGTGCGGTAAACTATTATGGAACTACCAAGCAACTGGCTGAAGAGGAAACCATGAAATATCAATCTGACCGGGCTATCGTACGAACCGTTCTGGTTTATGGCAAACCTTTTTTGAACAGGCAGAATTTACTGACCAATACTGCCAATGCTTTGAAAAAAGGAGAGGAGCTAAAGATCTTTAATGACCAGGTCAGAACACCCACCTATGTGGAAGACCTGGCCAAAGCAATTGTAACCATCATTACCAAAAGAGCTACAGGGATATTTCATATATCGGGTGAAGATGTACTGACACCATACGAAATGGCCGTTGCTACTGCAACCTTCCTTGGACTCAACAAATCGCTTATTACACCTGTTACTGAAGATGATTTTAAACAACCTGCCCGACGACCATTGAAAACAGGCTTTGACATCACAAAAGCAAAAAAAATGCTGGGTTATAAGCCAACCGGTTTTACGGAGGGGTTAAGGCTTACGTTCAGTAATTAATAAATGATGAAATCTGAGTACAACCAGGCAATTTGATCGTATTCATTTACAATAGGATGTAGAGGATTACCATATTTGAAA
>CBIHLW010000413.1:0-3179 GCA_966210755.1 uncultured bacterium | reverse complement strand
AAACAAATACACCGGCAACAGCATGGCAACCTTACATAGCAGATTATAATTTCTATGTTGTAAACGATACAAACAGGAGTTTTCTCTGGAATTCAGATACCTTATCCTTATCAGAATGGAGATCTGTTACTGATAATGGAGTGAACTCCATTGGGACCCTTTCATCAGAAATTAACCCTACTGATCTTTTTGCCAATGCTTTCATTGGAGACCTGAATATTAATATTTATCATCCTTCTTCCTGGTATGTGAATGGCAAAGGAATCCCGGTGAATTATATCAATGATGACTTTCATGATGCGGATGTCCGTTCTACATTAATAACAACAGGTGCTTCGGATATTGGGAGTGATGAATTCAATACTTCTACAACACCACCAGCTCTGATTGTATTTGGGAGCCATCAACCCGGCGGCAGCGATACACTTTATTTTAATAACGATATTGTTGCAGTGATCAACTGGGCATTACAGGGCACGCTTCCAACCATCAACAGCGCTCGTTTACATACTGGCACGTGGCCTAATGACCTTACCAATAATAACACCATTGCCAATGCCCGTACCATGAATGCTTATCTAAGTATTGAAGCTTCGGGAGGCAGCAATTATATGTATAACCTTGTTATGTATTATGATTCTTCCATGCTGGGAACCATTATGGATGCATCAAATATGGTGATCAATAAAAAACAATCCGGGGTTCCGGGAACATGGATGGCACATCCAACAGTTGTTACAACGAATACATTAACCGTAACCGGATTAAATTCATTTTCTGAATTCACGGCGACAGATATCAACGCAACCCTGTCTGCAGGTTTACCTTCGCCTGACCTTGAGCTGACCAATATTGGATTAAGTTCAACCAATATAGCCACCGCTTCTGTATTCCATGTAATGTTTACAGAAGTAAATAACGGCACTGCCTCCGCCACCAGCCACAAAGTGACATTTTATCTTTCGCAGGATAATATTTTAACGCCTGGTTCTAATGGTGATATAATTTTAGATGATATTGATTTTTCAAACCTGGCGGGAGGCGGCAGTACAGGAGCTATCAATCATCAACTTACCATGCCCTGTAATATTGTAGCTGGTAATTATTTCATATTCTTTAAGGCCGATGGAGATTCTGAGGTAGCTGAAACCAACGAAAACAACAATACCTCAATGATTGCCATAAACATTCTTATTGGAGTATCATTACCTGAGCCCCCAACCATTACAACAACACCAGCTGCCAGCATATGTGCTCCAGGTACTATAACGCTTACTGCAACATCTTCTGGCTGCACATCATGTAGTTATAGCTGGAGTACCGGAGAGAATGGAACCAGCATTACCGTTAATAATTCTGGCAACTATTCCGTAACCGCAACCAATGCATGTGGAAATTCCACTTCAGGTCAGATGGTTACTATCAATCCGCAACCTGTAGTTTCAGTGGTGGCAGCGCAGCAGGTTATTTGCGCAGGAACATCAACGCAGATATCAGCCAGCGGTGCAGACAATTATAGCTGGTCGCCTTCAACAGCATTGAGTACAACAACTGGCAGTAATGTAATTGCTTCTCCCACTGTTACCACTACTTATACCGTAACAGGAATAACCAATGGCTGTACCATGGAAAAGACCATAACAATTACGGTGAATCCTGTTCCTCCTACTCCTGTAATTGGAATGTCTGGCAACAACCTTCAATCTTCAGCTTCAACCGGCAACCAATGGTATCTGAATGGTGTAGTGATCAATGGCGCTACCGCTCCGGTCTATACTCCTGTAGCAGCAGGGACCTATACAGTTAAAGTAACCATAAATGGTTGTGAAAGCTTTATGAGCGATGGATTCCAGTTCATACCTACTTCTATTAATTCACCCGGCCTGGATAAACACATCATCATTGGACCCAACCCAATAGAAAATACGCTTTATATCAGGCAACAGGGAAGCCATCATGAATTGGTCCTTTCAGTTATGGATATCTATGGGAAAGAATTGTTGAAACATACATTCACTTCCTACATTTCAATTGACATGAAAAAATATTCGGCCGGTTTTTATATACTGGTTATAGAAAACAAACGCAAAAAAGAAAGGATTCAAAAGATAATATTCAGGAAATAAAATTTAAGCCTCTCAAATGGGAGGCTTTTTTTATCCGGGTGATTTGGCATTTGCCGGCTGACCCTGGACCACATTCATCCATTGAGGGCATTCCGGCAAAATTTTATCCATTATTTCTTATGTCCAAAATTTAAAAATGCTTTTTATCTTCCACCAATGGAAGCAATTCAACCATTGGGCAGAACAACATTCGGTGATCCGGCCAATACAGGAAAGGTTATGACAGAAAATGAAGCGCTTTCATTATTGTACGAGTGGGTTGAAAATGGCAGATTGCGACTGCACATGAAACAGGTTGCAGAAGTTATGAAAGCATGGGCTTTGGAAAAAGAAGCACTCACGGAGGAAGAAGCTTTTAAATGGTGGCTTGCAGGCCTGCTACACGATGCCGACTGGGAAAAACATCCAAATGAGCATTGCAGGATCATCATTGAAGAATTGGAGAAAAGAAAAATTGATCCGTCCATCATTCAATGTATTGCATCGCATGGCCCCAGGCATTTTGGTGTGGAGCCCGAAAGTAAAATGGATCATATGATCTATGTATTTGATGAACTGTCAGGTTTCATACATGCAGCTGCACTCATTCGTCCCACCCGGTACGAGGGGATGGATGTAAAAAGTATCCAGAAAAAATTAAAGACGCCATCATTTGCAGCCCAGGTGAGCAGGGATGATATTGATGATGCACTTAGCCGTACCGGCCTGCCGCTTGATGAGGTCATTTTGTTCATCATTCAACATCAAAAAAACGTTTGAATAAGAGCTAATGGTAAAATTCGGGAAATTGTAATTACCCTTTCAGCCCAAATAAATGGAATCAAAAAGAAAAGACACTCTTTCGAATGTCTTTCTTCGCCTAAGGCGAACTTCTCATGTGCGGAGTAAAATTATAGAATTTACATAATCAAAATATAACCTGAATTTTCCTATTCCTTCAGATACAGCCTGCTGATCTCATCATAAACATTTATCAGCTCATTTGATTTTCCATTTTTATCAAAAATGGCTTCCCAGGTATTCAAAGGCTCCCAGATACAGGTTCCCCTGCCC
>CBIHLW010000412.1:0-3179 GCA_966210755.1 uncultured bacterium | reverse complement strand
GTTATTAGCGCTACTGGTCCTTTCGGGTTGTAAGGATAAATTCGAACTGGAATTAAGACCGTCGGATAAATCATTACTGGTAGTGGAAGGCATTTTAAATGCAGGCCAGGGGCCCACCAATATAAGATTAACCCAGTCTGTGAACCTGGAGGATCCGGTACAAATTAAACCCGTGCCGCAGGCTACTGTTAGTGTTGAGAATGCTAACGGTGATGTTTACCTGTTTACTGCAACAGGTAACGGTAATTACGTTCATAACCAGCTTCCCCTGGTTTATGGAGAAGAGTACAGGCTTAGAATAAAAGCATTGGGCAAAGAATACCTTTCCGATTATGTTGAGGTAAGGCAATCTCCTGAAATTGACAGCGTAACCTGGGTAAGAGGGCCTGATGGACTTCATATAAAGGCGAATACACATGATGCCTCCAATAATACCAGGTATTATAAGTGGGATTATGATGAAACATGGGAGATCAGATCTTATTACACTGCTTTTTACCAATACCTGGGTGGATCTACCATCGTGCCTACCATGTTCCCTTACAATTACAGGTGCTGGAAGTATGATTTTTCAAATACCATCAATATTGGCACAACCGCTCAGCTCCAGTCGGATGTGTTAACCGGAGCGCCGGTTCAGTTCATTCCTGAAGGTTCTGAAAAACTAAGTTACCGTTACAGTATTTTATTAAGACAGCAAAGCATCACTAAACCGGCCTATGAATATTTTCAGCTGATGAAAAAAAACACGGAATCGATCGGTACCATTTTCGATCCTCAGCCTTCTGAACTAAAAGGAAATATAAGGTGTATTACAGATCCGATGGAGGGTGTACTTGGTTATCTTACTGCATCCAACATCACCGAGAAAAGGATCTTTATTACTGCCATTGAAGCCAGCTGGAGCTATAGCCCATTCTGTCCGTCGATCGATGTAAAAAACCATCCCGACTCCATTGCTGCCTGGGTGCCTTCTTATCTTCCCTATGGAGCAAGAGAGTTAGCTCCCGGCGTGGTTGATTATTATGAAATGGCTCCTGCAACATGCGTAGACTGTACAAAACGCGGCGGCAACCTTTCAATGCCTTCTTATTGGTAAAAAAGATATTACAAGAACATGAAACATACAAATAAGCATATTTATATCCTGGCCTTTTCTTTTGTTTTGTTAGCACAAAACGTTTTTGCACAAACCGATTACCTGGCTACGGTTAAAGCAAGGATCGAAAGCTTCAATAATAAACTGGTTCCTGAAAAAATGTATGTTCATTCAGACAAAAGTTTTTATACAGCAGGTGAGATCGTTTGGTTCAAGATGTATGCATTTGAAGCTTTTAACAATAAGCCTGTAAACATCAGTAAAGTTGCTTATGCTGAAATACTGGATGCCGGAAACAAAGCAGTAGTAAGAACGAGGATAGCCATGGATGAAAATGGTGGACATGGTTCATTTCAATTACCGGTTAGTTTGCCCTCAGGTTATTATACTTTGCGTGCCTATACAAATGCCATGAAAAATCTTGGCGCTGAGTATTTTTATTCAAAGCAATTAACCATCGTGAATCCTTTGAAAAGCCTGGAGGCTGTTGAATCGGCTCCTGCTCTTCCATTTGAACTTGCGCTGTTCCCTGAAGGTGGAAATCTGGTACAGGGTATTCAGTCAAGAGTTGCTTACCGTATCACTAACCAGGAAGGTAATAGTGTGGAGGGTAAGGGATACCTTCTTAACCAGAACAATGATACCTTATCGGTTTTTTCTCCATTTAAATTCGGTATGGGAAGCTTTGATCTCACTCCACGGCCAGGATTTTCATATAACGTGATCTTTGTTTTGCCTGATGGAAGATTTATTGCCAGTCCATTACCAGAAGTTTTCGACAAAGGATATGTAATGACGGTTGAAGATGCTGAGAACGACAGGATCAGTGTTACGGTACATACCAATATAAAGTCCGGATACCCGGAAATATTTTTGATGGCCCAGACCAGACAACAGGTTAAAGCTGTAAAACGTGCAGTGATATCAGATGGCATGACCAGTTTCCTTGTTGACAGGTCTGACCTGGGAGAGGGTGTATCTCAATTAACCATCTTCAATAATGAGAAGCAACCAGTATGTGAACGGTTATATTTCATCCAGCCTGCCCATAAAACAACCAGCATCAATTCAACGAAAAATGAATATGGCGTACGGGAAAATGTATCTCTTACTGTTGGTATTCCAGGGGTTGAAAAATCAAATGTTTCCCTTGCAGTATTCCAGACGGATTCTTTGCAAAAACCGGATGAAGAAAACATTTTATCATATATCTGGTTAAGCTCCGAGCTAAAAGGAAATATTGAACAACCCGGTTATTATTTTAATGAAGGACGAGAGGTTAAGAAAACGGCGGACCTGCTTATGCTTACACATGGATGGAGGAGATTCAACTGGGAAACAATTTTAAACAGCGACCCTGTTTTTAAAATTCCATATGAGAACACCGGTCATCTCATCACTGCAAAGCTGGTTGACAAAACCACCAACCGGCCGGCCAGGAACGTACAGGCCTTTCTTTCAATTCCCGGATCAAAATATAAATTGTATACGGCATTGAGTGGTAATGATGGCATGGTAAGTTTTGATGTAAAGGATTATTACGGGCCTGGAGAAGTAATACTTCAAACCAATACGCAACGCGATTCCACTTACCGGATAGAATTACAAAGTCCTTATGCGGAAACTTTCACGTCAGAAAAAATACCGGCCTTCAAAATAAATGCTTCAAGCCAGTCTCAACTGGAAAGCTATAGCATTGGAATGCAGGCACAGCATATTTACAGTTCCGACAGCATAAAAAAATTCTTTTTGCCGTCGGAAACAGACACTTTTTCTTTTTACGGCAAACCTATGAATGCTTACAGGCTTGATGATTATAAGCGGTTCGCCACCATGGAAGAGGTTTTAAGGGAATATGTAAGGGAAGTAAATGTAGGAGTTAAAGCCAGTGGCAGCTCCCTGCGTTTTAAATTATTCAATGAGTTAAACAGGGAATATTATACTGATAATATTCTTGTTCTTGTTGATGGTGTGCCGCTTTTCAATCCAAACCTGATCTTCAATTTTGATCCGGTTAAGATCAAAGCGCTTGAGGTAATTACAAAAAATTATGTTTTGGGCTCTTCAGTTTTTCATGGCC
>CBIHLW010000411.1:0-3205 GCA_966210755.1 uncultured bacterium | reverse complement strand
GTTTTTATAAATATCTACAAAAACAGGTTTAGCTGTTTTAATGGTAACGTTTCCTATATCATTCAATCCAAATTGCTGAATATTATTTGATTCATTCATCGTTTCCATATCCAGTTTATTCAGTATGGAAATAATTTTTGATTTCACCTGATTGGTACCATGCTGCAGAATAAAATTATTTCCCGGAACCATCAGCTTTTCTTCCATCCATGCAATGGTTGCCACAAACGAATTTGCCTGTGTAAAATCTCCGTCTGCTTTTACAATCATATTACCACGGCTCACATCTATGTCTTCATTGAGTTCAATACAAATACTGTCGCCCGCCCCGGCAGATAACACTTCCTTCCGTGAATGGAGTATTTTTTTTACGGTTGATCTTTTTAAAGAAGGAAGCACCACCACTTCATCGCCCACATTTATTTTACCTGATGAAAGTTTCCCGGCATATCCCCTGAAATCATGGAATGCGGCAGAATGGGGTCTGATTACATATTGTATGGGAAGCCTTGCAGGCAATTCATCATCCTTCTTATGCGGATTGGTCTGTTCAAGATGTTCAAGCAGCGTTTTTCCTTTATACCACACCATATTTTTAGAACGGTCAACAATATGATCTCCATCTTTCGCCACTATCGGGATAAATTCTATCACACCTTCATAACCCATTTTTACGGCAAGTGATTTTACTTCTTCACTGATAGCATCAAAAACCTTTACATCAAATTCAATAAGGTCCATCTTATTGATGCAAACGAAAATGGTTCCGATCTTTAATATTGAAGAAATGAACAGGTGCCGCCTGGTTTGCTCTATCACTCCGTTCCTTGCATCTATCAATACAATAGATACTTCGCAGTTAGATGCTCCGGTGATCATGTTACGGGTATATTCAACATGTCCCGGCGTGTCGGCAATGATATATTTCCTTGAAGCGGTTGAAAAATAAATATGCGCAACGTCAATGGTAATACCCTGTTCTCTTTCAGCAATCAGGCCATCAGTTAACAGGGAAAGATCCACAAAATCCAATCCCTTTCTCTTGCTGGTACCTTCAATGGCATCCAGTTTATCTTTTGTTATTGACCGTGTATCGTAAAGCAGGCGGCCTATCAGGGTACTCTTACCATCATCAACACTGCCCGCCGTTGCTATTCTTAAAATATCCATAACTGATTTTTTATAAACTTTTAATGATCATTCTGCCACACCAGATCATCACCATAATGCCAACTGCTATCATCATGGTTTTCTTTGGAAGGCGGCCTGCAAGTTTAGCAGCAATCGGTGCAGCAATCACCCCTCCTATCAATAATCCCAATACTATATTCCAGTGACTGATGCCAACAGTGATAAAGAATGTGAAGGCACTTGATAGTGTAACAAAGAACTCGGTAAGGCTAACGGAACCCACGGTATATTTTGGTGACCTTCCTTTTGCTATCAGGCTGCTGGTAACTATCGGCCCCCATCCGCCCCCGCCAAATGAATCAAGAAATCCTCCTGCGCCTGCCAGCCATCCGATGCGTTTTACTTTTTTGGGATTATGATTGTTCCTAAAGGCCCGTATCAGGATCTTCAGTCCCAAAAAACCTGCATACACCGCTACCAGCGGCATCAGCATTTTTCCATAATGATCGCCGATATAAACCAGGAACAGGGCACCAAGCAGGGCACCGATACATCCGGGGATCACGAGGTGACGAAATAATTTTTTGTTGACATTCCCAAACCTGTAATGGCTATAACCCGAAGCAGCAGTTGTAAATATTTCAGAAGTATGTACGGCCGCACTCATGGCAACCGGATTAACACCAAACGACATCAGGCAGGTTGCAGAAGTAACACCGTAGCCCATGCTTAAAACTCCGTCAACCATTTGTGCGAGGAAACCGGCAAGTATAAAAAACAAAAACCGGGAGTCGAAATGAGACCTGAAGTTGATCCAGGTATCATGGAAAGATGAAAATGGCAGGTAAGAATAAAACAGGTATCCTATGAGTATAATGGTAAAAAAAAACACACTTGTTTTTACAAGGGTCCAGGTTTTACGTAATGGGATCTTATCCTGTTGTGTTTTTACAGGTGCGGCAATATTTTTTACTGGGTTTTTTGTGATCTGCATAAGAAACTAGAAGTACCCTTCCTTTTTTCTTTTTTCCATGGCGGCTTCGGATCTTTTATCATCTATCCGGGCGCCCCGTTCTGAAATAGTTGCTTCCCTGATCTCCGAAATAATGGTATCAATATGACCGGCACCGGAAAGCACGGCTGCAGTACATGTCATATCGCCAACCGTTCTGAATCTTACCGTTGCTTCAAATGGAATTTCTTCTTCTGTGGTATTTAAAAAATCCGAATGCGGCCAGTAAAGACCATCTCTTTCTATGATCTGCCTTTTATGCGAATAATATATGGAGGGAATTTCAAGTTCTTCTTCACGTATATAATTCCACACATCAAGTTCTGTCCAGTTAGAAATAGGAAACACACGCACATTTTCACCCATATTGATCCTTCCGTTGAGCATATCAAACAACTCGGGTCTTTGTTTCTTTGCATCCCACTGTCCAAAATCATCACGCACAGAAAAGACCCTTTCTTTGGCTCTTGCCTTTTCTTCATCTCTTCTTGCGCCACCAATGCATGCATCAAATTTTAATTCGCTGATGGCATCAAGAAGTGTAACCGTTTGCAACACGTTCCTGCTTGCATATTTACCTGTTTCTTCTTTAACCTTTCCACTATCAATTGAATCCTGTACATAACGAACGATAAGCTGGATCCCTGTTTGTTCCGCCAGCCGGTCTCTGAATTCAATGGTTTCAGGAAAGTTGTGGCCGGTATCGATATGCAGCATGGGGAAGGGCACCTTTGCAGGAAAAAAAGCTTTTTGTGCCAGGTGTACAAGTGTAATGGAATCCTTTCCTCCTGAGAAAAGCAATGCGGGCCTTTCAAATTGTGCTGCCACTTCTCTCATGATATAAATAGCTTCATCTTCGAGTGCGCCCGGAAATTTGCTTTGCTTATTCATAGTTATTTTATTTTACAAGGTGAAGTCCACATTCTTTATGCGATGACTCCCACCACCATCTTCCTGCTCTTGGATCTTCTCCTTCAGTAATAGCCCTGGTACAGGGTGCGCAGCCATTACTTATAAATCCTTTATCGTGTAATTCATTATAGGGTACAGAAAACACCTTTA
>CBIHLW010000410.1:0-3208 GCA_966210755.1 uncultured bacterium | reverse complement strand
CAGCAACACCCTTTCTGCACATAAACCTGCCGGGAAGGAAGCATTTTCCTGATTACTTCCTGCTACAATTTTACCATTCGACATTTTAGCAATGGCACCAACCTGAAAATTGGAATAGGGCGCATAGGCCTGTTCTGTGATCGCTCTTGCCTGTTTTAATAATTCAAAAAGATCTTCCGGTAATTCATCAATACTGTCAAATACCTTGTAGTTGAATTCAAATTTATTTTCTTTCATACTTGTTTGTTAGAGACAAAATATCCCGCTGGTGCGGGACATTTAAAGATAATTATTTTACAGTTCTGAACAATCTGTTCCATCGCGGTCCGTCTTCCCAGCTAAACCAGATCAGCCAGGCTTTCCCCACTACCCTGTCCTCGGGCACGAAACCCCAATACCTGGAGTCCTGCGAACCCTGCCTGTTGTCTCCCATCATCCAATAATAATCCATTTTAAAAGTATAGCTGGTTACAGGCTGGCCATTCAGTATAAACTGTCCGTTTTTCATTTCAAACTCATTTCTTTCATATACCCTGATCGCTCTTTCATACAAAGTATAATTCTGAGGAGTAAGGTCAAGCTTCGCTCCTTTTTTGGGGATCCAGATCGGACCAAAATTATCTCTTGACCATTTGTGAATGGAATCGTAAGGGAATACAGGATAATCATTCTCCTGTGTATTGGGAACGATCTGTTTCGCTAAACCTGATTGCAGCATTTTCTTTCTTGCATCTTCTGTTAATGGCATCAGGTAAGTTCCTGGTCCATTTTGGGAGATCTGGTCAAAGTCTACATCATACTCTGATTTTAATGCTTCGGGATCGAGTGTTTGGCCGCCGGTTGTAACTATATATTTAATAACGGCTTTTGGAGGTGTGGGCTGTTCCTGACCATCAATAAAAACAACATTGTTCTTTACTTCCACCCAGTCTCCCGCAATGCCTACACAACGCTTAATATAGTTATCGGATTTATCAACAGGATGTATGGCTAACGGAAATTCCGTTCTGTCTGCAAGCACCTGGCGATAAATATTAGCCCTGGGATCTGAAGTCCGGCTGGCAATGCGTTTTACATCATAATAGGGCGTTTGCGATTGAAAGTCGGGATGATTGATCACGGTATCTCCTGCAGGGAAATTAAATACCACTACATCATTTCTCTTAACGGGTGATTCAAACCATCTTATATAAGGAAGCTGAATGGCTTCGCTATAAGATTTCATTTTTGTTCCCGGAATGTAATTATGTATAAAAGGAATGGATAAGGGCGTATTGGGGATCCGCGGGCCATAGCTGAATTTACTCACGAATAAAAAATCATTGACCAGCAACGTTTTTTCCATTGATCCGGATGGAATGGTATATGCTTCAAATATAAAGGTCCGGATCAAAGTAGCTGCAATTACAGCAAAGATGGCCGCATCAACCCATTCTCTCCATCCCGGTTTTTTATAGAGTTGCGCACCTTTAGGTCCTATGTAACGTACCTGGTCTGCATAACCAAGGTAAGGAAAGTAAAATGGGGCAAATAGTGCTGCAAGCGTATGAGCACCGAAGCTGAACCTTCCATAAAGTTTTACAAACTCTATGAATATACCCGGACTGATAAACCAGCCAACTACAGGTATGAATTGCCAGAATACCCAATGCCTGGGACGTTGAGCCAGCTCCTGCATGATCCATGTATTATAAAACGGAACATACGCCTTCCATTGAGCAACGCCAGCCTTCTGAAACATTTTTGCCAACCCGAAAGATGGAAGAAAAACAATCAGAATTGAAATGAGGTAAACGGTCAATAGATGTGAAATGGGCATTCGGTTATTTTTAAACAGACAAATTTATTGTTTTACCATTGCTGGAGGCAACAATGTAAGCAAAGTTTTTCCTAAAGTATATCAATGGCTGTTGATCATATTGGTATATGATAATATACAGGTTAGTGATTCTTTAATTGTACATGATTTTTGATGTCCTCTTTTGAAATATTCTTTCCTGAAAGGATCACAAGCCGCTCAACTATATTTCTTAATTCCCTGATATTGCCTGTCCAGTTATATTCCTGCAATAATTTTAAGGCGTCATCAGAAATTACTTTAGTAGCAATTCCATAATCGGTACAGATGTCTTCCAGGAATCTTTCAACCAGTAAGGGAATATCAGACCTTCTTTCATTTAAAGAGGGCACATGTATTAGTATCACACTCAGACGGTGATAAAGGTCGAGACGAAAATTTTTTGCTTCCACTTCTTTCATGAGGTCTTTATTGGTAGCTGCAATCACCCTCACATCAACATTGATGTCCTTATCTGCCCCAACCCTGGTGATCTTGCCTTCCTGTAAAGCCCTTAATACTTTTGCCTGCGCACTCAAACTCATATCGCCAATTTCATCCAGGAAAAGAGTACCACCATTGGCCTGTTCAAATTTGCCTATACGCTGCTTAATGGCCGAAGTAAAAGATCCTTTTTCATGTCCAAACAGTTCACTTTCTATCAGTTCGCCTGGAATAGCAGCACAATTCACTTCCACTAAAGGTGCATCAGCCCTGTTGCTTTTTTCATGCAGCCACCGGGCCACCAGTTCTTTTCCCACGCCATTTTCACCCGTGATCAATACCCTTGCTTCCGTTGGTCCTACCTTTTCAATGGTTTCTTTGATCTTAACCAGCGGTTCAGACTCACCGATCATATCCTGGGCTTTGAAAGCCTTCCTCTTCAGGGTCTTTGTTTCGCTTACCAGGCTATTCCTTTCCATGGCATTGCGTATGGTAATGAGCAAACGGTTAAGATCAGGTGGTTTTTGAATAAAATCGTAAGCACCTTTTTTTACTGCTTCCACTGCAGTTTCAATATTCCCATGCCCCGATATCATGATGATAGGAACATCGGCATTGATCTCAACCGCTTTTTGTAGGAATTCAATGCCATCTATTTTAGGCATTTTAATATCAGACAGTACAACATCGTAGGTCTTTTCCCGGAATTTTTTCAATCCTTCTTCTCCATCCGTAGCTTCATCAATTTTGTAGCCTTCAAAAGAAAGAATTTCAGAAAGTGTCTTGCGAATCGCCTTTTCATCATCAATGATCAGAATAGTGGCCATAACCAGGTTTAATTAGGTTGGCAAAGAAACGAAAGATTAGGATTGAAAGCTAGAAGCGGAGAAAGCAAAAAAAAAGGCCGGATAGAAATCCAGCCTCGTG
>CBIHLW010000409.1:0-3211 GCA_966210755.1 uncultured bacterium | reverse complement strand
TATCAATGGCTTTTCAACAGGCAGCGCCAGCTGATAAGCCTGACCTTTAAAACCAGGAATGGCTGCAACCGGTTTAAATACCTGGCTGGCATCCTTACCGGGAAGAATGAAATTCCTTTCCCTGTCCATGCCGTTGATCAATCCATTGGTTGCATATACCAGCGGCCCGCGCCTGAGTGCAAACCAGTTCACCCGGTAGATATCATCTGTTCCCTGTGGTATCACCGCGTGTTCCGCTTTTTCCACCAGCTTCAGCTCCATGGGCAGGAGGATCTCAATGGTATTTTTCTTTCCCCAGTTATGATTGATGGTTAGATAACTTCCTGCAACCACCTGCTGTTTCAGCGGCTTGCCATCAATGGTGATGCTTGTGCCTGAAGCCCATTCCGGTATCCTGATATAAAGTGGAAATGCGGAAGTTTTTTGAGATGATATGGTCAGGTTTATTTTTCCATCAAATGGATACTGCGTCTGCTGGCTGATCCTGATGGCCTGTCCATTTACAATCATACTGGCCTCACTGGCGGAAAAAATATTGAGGGCAATGCCATTGCCTCTCAGTGAATATACCATGGCAGGAATTTCCTGTAAGGCCAGTACACCGCTGGATGGACAACAGTCATTGTAATTGGCCACATGTTTTTTCCCATTGGAAAAAATATGATAGCTCCAGTCCTGCCCATTGGCAAACTGCGCACCGATCAGTGCATTATAGGCTGATCTTTCCACTTCTTCCGCGTACTTTGAATCACCTGTTAATTGCAACAGCATTTTATTCAGTTGAATCCACGACATGGTGCTGCAGGTTTCCACATAGCCATAAGGAGCCCAGTAATTTTTTGTATTGAAACATTCCTTGTGTTTCCCGATACCGCCCCAGGGTCCGCCAGTGACGGTGAGGTGATGATCGGCAATATTCTTCCAGGCATTTTCTATTGCCTTGATATAATCCTTATTGCCGGTGATCTCATACAGTTTGGCAAGGCCCAGCAGGTTCCAGATGATCTGGTAAGCCTTACCGTCCGCCACTGTTTCCAGGTCGCGGTTGTTGAGCATGGAAGCGATGAGGCGCAGCCCTTCACGCTGTTCAACTTTTTTTACGATGAGTTCCGCAAATTGGAGGTATCGTTTATCTGATGTGAGCTTATACAATTCAACAACAGGTTCCAGGGCGATGGTGGCTGAATAACCATAGCGTGTTCCATAACCGGTGATATCATTTTTGCCATCACCAAAAGTTTTCAGCAGCAACTCCCCGATATTCTATGCGGCCTCACGGTATTTCGTTGTTTGAAACTGCCGGTCAATTTCCAAAAATCCAAGTATCATATAACTAAGGCTCCAGGTATCCCATGACCTTTTATGAAATCTGGATGCATTATTTGTGATCCTTAGTTCGGGTGAATAGGATCCAAGATAGCCATCTGCTTCCTGTGTACTTACCAGGTAATCGGCAGTCTGGAACAAGGCTTTTTTAAGGTCTTCATTCCCCGTGCGTTTTACTGACAGTGCCGCGCTGTACATCCATTTGCCGGCGTGCTCGCCATACCAGTCAGTTGTTGTATTTTTTAACCTTGCTTCCCTGCTGAACATGTTGATCAGGGTGCCGTTATTCCATTCAGGCAGTGTTTTCAGTCTTCCCTGTTCGGTAAGCAACAGGGCATCTCCTAGAAGCCCATGAACGGAAATTTCGGAGGGCTTCAGAAAGGCATCTGAAGATTTTACTTGTTTCCCGTTTTCCGGGTTCCCTGCCTGCAACTGGCCTTGACAGGTAAGCAATAATGCCCCCGTGAAAAAAAGTATTTTTTGTTTAGCCGTCATCGTTAAATGATTATGATTTCAATTCAAAAATTTATTTACCCGGTCCTTTCATGCTTCCGGTACACTATGCCATGAACCCGCACCATCCATTGAGTGAAAGACAGTTTATTTTCAATCAAATGGCCGGAAACAATAACAAAGCGTTCCTGGTATGAAGTAATGTTTTAAGCATAAAATTGAAAACGGTTACATGCCTGCATAGATGATGCAGCCAATTCCAATGATGAAAAGGAGGAACATTGCCGCAAGCAGTGTATTCACCGATTTGGGCGCGCCCCTGAACTCTTTCCAGATAAAAACACCCCAGAGCGCTGCCACCAGTGTTGCGCCCTGTCCAAGTCCGTAAGAAATGGCAGGACCTGCCTTGCCCGCAGCTATCAGGTTAAATGAATTTCCAAGTCCCCAGATGAGTCCACCCAGTATTCCCACCATATGAGTGGAGAACCTTCCTTTGAAATATTCTCCGTATCCCGTTGGCGGTCCTTCAAAAGGCTTTTTCATCAAAATGGTATTAAAAAGAAAATTGCTGATGAAGATGCCCACTGAAAAAATAAATACGGCCGTATATGGGGTCATCTTTCCTGCTGCAGGATTTTCAAAATTCTCAAGGTCCATGGAAGCAGCTATGAAACGGTAAAAGAATGACATGAGGATACCCGCAACAATGGATAATATGATTCCCTTGGAGGAAACTTATTGAACCGATGTCTTTGATTTTTTCTTGTATGCGATGGCATTAATGATGATGGCAAGCATCACAAAACCCACACCGGCGAATAACAGCACAGGATCACCTTTTTGATTGGCCATGTAATTCACCAGTACACCGAGAATCAGCGCCAGGCCAATGCCAATAGGAAAAGCCACTGCCATTCCGGCGATGGCAATGGCAGCTGAGAACAATATATTCGCTGCATTGAAGATCACACCACCAATTAAGGCTTTACCAATATTGGATGTATCGGCCTGGGCCAGGTCGTCGGTAAAGCTGCGGCCATTTTCTCCCATGCTGCCCAATGTTAATGCGGAGATGACAGAAAAAACAAGTATTCCAATTACATAATCCCAATAAAACAATTCGAAGCGCCAGCTTTTACTGGCCAGCTTTTGTGTGTTGGCCCATGATCCCCAGCACAGCATGGTGATGATGCAGAAAACGATGGCCAGAGAATAGCTTTCAACTATGAACATGAGTGAATCTTTAGGTGGTTAATAAGTAATGACTTCAAATTAATGTTAGCGGTCTTCGTCCGGATCCCTTTCTCCTTTTCCGGGCCATGTTGAGCCGGGCACATATTTAGGATTGGGACCGGGCATGAATGCATTGACCTCTTTTCTCCATTTATGCAGGAGAGAAAGCAATTCTTTCGCCCTGGCAGGTTCAGTTGTT
>CBIHLW010000408.1:0-3213 GCA_966210755.1 uncultured bacterium | reverse complement strand
ATTAACCGTTCTGATTTGTTTTACGGCCTGTAAAAAGGAAGACACTCCGAAAGATCAGGAAAATGAAATAGCCACCCATTCAGAAGATCAGAATTATGTATCAAATGAAATGGACGCCCTGGTAAATGAAGCCAATATTGCACTCGAAAACGATGCAAGTTTCAGTGGTAAAATGATGGGGCAGCAGGATATGACCAATATTTGTGGTGCCGTTGCTGATTCCGATACTACTTCCAACCCAAGAACCATCACAATTACCTACTATGGGAACAATTGCTTTAGTACGCATCACCGTACCGGCACCGTTACCCTTTCAATGCCTGCGGGTATGCGTTGGAAAAATCCCGGAGCCGTTCTCACCATCACCATTCACAACCTTAAGATCAAAAGACTAAGTGATAACAAGAGCATAACCATTAATGGTACGCATACTATCACCAATGAAACAGGTGGGTTATTAATTCAGTTGCCAAATCTTAACCAGATCATACATAAAACTTCCGGAAACCTTTCCATCAGTTTTGGAGATAATACACAACGCACATGGCAGGTTTCAAGAAAAAGAACATATACCTACAATAATGGTGTGGTATTGACAATAACCGGTACACACACAGATGGCAATAATACACAGATTGCCGAATGGGGTACCAATCGATTTGGTAATTCATTTACTACTTCCATCAGCCAGCCGCTTGTATTTCGCCAGGATTGTTTACTGCGTTTAACCAGCGGTCAGGTGACGCACCAGGGATTTGCCACAGCTACAGTAACTTTCGGTTTAGATTCAGCAGGTAATCCAACAGCCTGTCCGGGTGCCGGAAATTATTATTATAAATTAAACTGGACCGGTCCTAATGGAAATACGCATGATGTGATACTTCCTTATTAAAATATTTTTAGTTTAGAAACCGTCCTGACTTCAGGACGGTTTTTTTATTGCCTGTTTCAACCGATAACATATTTTTAGCTGCAAATAGATAACATGAGAACACTGTTAGCCATTATCCTGGTTTATTCCACTTTCATTTCATCGGCCCAAAACAAAAATGATTTTTCGGTTTCACTTAAAAAAGAAATGCAGGAAAAGGTGATAGAAGCATGCAGGCATGCATGGAATGGCTATATGGAATACGCCGCCGGTTATGACGATCTTCAACCTCTCACCAGGAATGGAAAGAACTGGTATAAGCATTCCATGATGATGACGCCCGTGGATGCTTACGATACATTCATCCTACTTGGTATGAAAAAGGAAGCCGATGAAGCAAAAAAGATCATTCTCTCACAACCTGGTTTTGATGTTGATAATGAAGTACAGGTTTTTGAAGTTACCATACGGATACTGGGTGGACTGATAGCCGCATATGAAATGGATGGTAATAAAAGGTTTCTTCAGCTTGCCATTGACCTGGCAGAAAGAATGTTGCCGGCTTTCAACACACCAACCGGAATGCCCTGGCGGTATATTCACCTGCAAACCGGTGCCGTAAGAGACAGCATAAATAACCCGGCGGAAATTGGAACGCTTATGATGGAGTTTGGTAAGTTGACAACTATCACCGGCAATTCCAGGTATTATGAAACTGCCAAAAAAGCCTGCATGGAAGTATTTAAAAGAAGAAGTGCGATTGGACTTGTTGGGTTACAGATCAATGTGCTGAACGGAGAATGGAAAAACACATCCAGCCAGATAGGAGCTTATATTGATTCTTATTACGAATACCTTTTTAAATCATGGAAACTTTTTGGGGATAAGGATTTCAAAAATGCATGGGAGGTACACCACGCAGCAATCGGAAAGCATTTACTGAGCAAACAGGATCAGGGCTGGTTCATGACAATTGTTGACATGCACACCGGAAAAGAGATCAAACCTCATTATGGCGCACTGGATGCTTTTTATGCAGGTTTACTGGCTTATGCGGGAGACATCAACACGGCCAGAGAAGTACAGAAGGCTAATGCCTATATGTGGGATCAGTTTAATATTGAACCGGAACTATTTAATTTTAAAACCGGAGAGGTGCTGCATAGCGCTTACATACTGCGTCCGGAAAATATTGAGAGCTGTTTCTATTTGTACCGGTTTACAAAAGATCCGCAATACCTGTGGATGGGGAAGAAAATGTTTGATGATATTAATAAACATTGCAGGCATGAAACAGGGTATACATCTTTAAAAAATGTACTGACCCTGGAGAAGATGAACTCCATGCAAAGTTTTTTCCTTGCAGAAACACTTAAATATGCCTACCTCTTATTTTCTTCCGGGGAAGCGCTTGACCTGGATAAGCATATTTTAAATACTGAAGCGCATCCCTTTAAAATTCCAAACAGGAAGAACAGGAAGAGTGATGAATGAACACCTTTCATTCATCACTCTTCGATCCCGTTCTTAATTCAACTCCTCTATCTTTTTTACAATTTTAATCTCATGCTTAAAATCTGATTAGAATCTTAAAATGCCTTATGGTGGTCTAATTTTTGGATAAATAAATGGGACTAAACCGTAATATGAGCAGATTATTAATTATTTCAAACAGGTTGCCGTTTGCTATTGAAAGAGATGATGACAATGTTGTTGTGAGGCAGAGTTCAGGCGGCCTTGTTTCAGCTATCAAGAGTTATTTAGAAAAAAGCCAGTCAGAATCCCAATATTCTGAGCATATCTGGGTAGGTAGCATGGATGGGAATGTTGTGGACTGGGACCTGGCAGTTGATTCCGGAGATCTTCCAACCGACTTTAGCATTGTACCCATTTTTCCCGATAAAAATACCTATGTAAATTATTATAATGGGTTTTCCAATTCTACTGTGTGGCCTCTTTTCCACTATTTTCCTTCAATAGTGGAATATAAAAAAGAATATTTCGAAGACTATAAAAAAATCAACCAGCTGTTTGCGGACAAGATCGCATCCATCTACCAGCCGGGTGATGTAATATGGGTGCACGATTATCAGCTGATGCTGGTGCCTGATATGCTGAGACGCATTCTTCCGGATTCAACGATTGCTTTTTTCCTGCATATACCATTTCCTTCCTATGAAATAATCAGGATGATGCCCACTGACTGGAAAAAACAGATCATGCAGGGCATAATGGGTTCGGACCTGATCGGATTTCATACACATGATTATGTGCAGCATTTTATTCAGTCGGCTAAAATGATCCTGCAGGTGGAAAGCCAGTTCAATTCTATTTTTTATGGC
>CBIHLW010000407.1:0-3214 GCA_966210755.1 uncultured bacterium | reverse complement strand
ATTTTGACAATGCTGCAACAACACGTTTAGATCCAAAGGTGCTGGAAGCCATGATGCCTTATCTCACCGAATTTGTTGGTAATCCATCCTCAGCTTATTCCATAGGCCGTTCCACGCGCATGGCGGTTGAAGGAGCCAGGAAAACGGTTGCGGGACTGCTCGGCACAAAGTCTTCAAGCATTTATTTCACCAGTGGTGGAACGGAAAGTAACAATACGGCCATGGCTGCTGCCATCCGGGATCTGGGTTGCAACTGCATCATCACTTCTCCAATTGAACATCATGCAGTGTTGCATACAGCGGAATATTATTGCCATCGTCATGATCTGCCCCTACTGCTTGTAAACCTGAATGAAAAGGGAGAAATTGATTATGACGACCTCGAACAAAAGCTCAAAGAGCAATCCGGAAAAGGATATAAATGCTTCGTTAGTCTCATGCATGCCAACAACGAGACCGGAGCTTTGCTTGATATAAAACGTGTAGGAAGTCTGGTGCAACGCTTTGAAGGGGTCTTTCATTCCGATTGTGTACAAACGATAGGTCATTATCCAATTGATCTTTCCGCTATTCCTGTTCATTTTATTTCAGCCGCCGGGCATAAATTCCACGGACCAAAAGGAGTTGGCATTTTGTATGTTCATCCATCGGTTTCCATTCAGCCACTTATTTATGGGGGAGGACAGGAGCGCAATATGCGGGCAGGTACTGAAAATGTTCATGGTATTGTAGGCTTTGCCAGGGCACTTGAACTTTCCATGGAAAATTTTGCAAAGGACTGCAATTATATCAGTGGATTGAAAGCTTACATGAAAGAAACTTTATGCCGGCAAATTCCCGGGGTTTGTTTCAACAGTCCGGAGGATTCTTTATATACTGTATTGAATGTTTGTTTTCCCAGGACAGAAGCAGGTGAAATGCTGCTGCTGCAACTTGACATGCAGGGAATTTGTGTTTCCGGTGGCAGCGCCTGCAGCAGTGGAGCGGGTGGTTCGCATGTAATAAAGGCGATGGGCAGGTCTTCTGATTGTACCGCTGTGCGTTTTTCTTTCAGTAAAGAAAATACCAGTGAAGAAATTGACAGGGTGGTAAAAATTATAAAAACAATACTGGTTTCAGAAAATGCGGCAATAGTTTAATTCCGGGAATACAATATGGAGATATTCGGATACATAGCTTCGTTATTTATTGGCATTTCCCTTGGTCTTGTTGGTGCCGGCGGCAGCATTCTCACTGTACCGGTGATGGTTTACCTGTTTCACATTCCTGTTATGGCCGCTACTTCCTATTCCTTGTTCATTGTGGGGGCAACAAGTTTGATGGGCGCCTGTTACCAGGTAAAGCAGGATCATGTAAATGGAAAAGTGGCCATCACATTTAGCCTGGTATCATTAACCATGGTGTTTTTAGTGCGCTATTTTGTATTGCCGGGAATTCCACCACAGTTGTTTGTGATTTCCGGTGTAGCCATTTCGTATTCATTGATCAGCATGTTATTGTTTTCCATGCTGATGATCTTGGCATCACGGGCCATGATCAGGAAAAAACAACAAGATGGTGCAGAAACAAAAGCTGAACATTCCATGATGCGACTCCTGTTATATGGCTTGCTTGTTGGACTGATAACAGGATTTCTTGGCGCAGGCGGTGGTTTTATATTGATCCCTGCTCTTGTGTTGTTGTTAGGTTTTACCATGAAAGATGCCATCGGTACCTCATTACTAATTATTGCCATCAACTCTTTGTTTGGCTTTGCACTGGACATGGGTCATATTTTAATTGACTGGCAGCTACTGCTTATTATAACCGGGATGGCAACAGGAGGGCTTGTATTGGGAATAGCAGCAGGAAAGAACATTTCAGCAAAAAAACTTAAAATTTCATTTGGGTGGATGATCATGCTTGCAGGTATCATGATCATGGTAAAGGAGTTGGCCGGTTTCTTTACATCTTACTAACAGGAAGCATCATACGAATCTTTAAAACTTGAGTTATGAATCTGGAACAAATTTATACTGGTTGTCTGGCACAGGGTGCTTACTTTATTGAAAGTGAAGGTGAAGCGGTGGTGATTGATCCATTAAGAGAGGCTGGTCCTTACATTGAAAGAGCAAAGAAGTTTGGGGCGAAGATCAAATATATTTTCGAAACACATTTTCATGCGGATTTCGTCAGTGGGCAGGTTGAACTGTCAAACAAAACAGGTGCTACCATTGTTTATGGTCCTACCGCACAACCAGCCTTCCCTGCTCATATTGCGCAGGACGGAGAATGTTTCAGGCTTGGAAAACTGCAGTTTGTTTTGCTTCACACACCCGGACATACCATGGAAAGTTCCTGCTATCTTTTGAGAAATGAGGAAGGCAGGGACATAGCCCTCTTTACCGGTGACACTTTATTTATCGGTGATGTGGGAAGACCTGACCTTGCGCAACAGTCAGACGAAACCGTCACCAGGGAATTGCTTGCGGGAATGCTGTATGACTCACTGCACCATAAGATCCGGCCACTTCATGATGATATCATTATTTATCCCGCACATGGTGCAGGAAGTGCCTGCGGAAAAAACATCAGCAGGGAAACAACTGATACGTTGGGCAACCAGAAGAAAACCAATTATGCTTTACGCGCCGGAATAACCAAAGAAGAATTGATAGTTGAAGTAACAGCAGGTTTATTACCTCCGCCTGCTTATTTTCCAATCAATGTCATGCTCAACCGCGAAGGAGCAGATCACCTTCAGTCAGTGATGGAAAAAGGTTCCAGAGGATTAACGTTAAGCGCCTTTGAACAAATTTGGAAGGAGCACGATTGCATTTTACTGGATACGCGAAGTGCTACCATATTTGCTGAGGCATACATTCCCGGTTCAATCAACATTGGACTGGAAGGAAGTTTTGCACCCTGGGTGGGTTCATTGATCCCCTATAAGGTGATCACCCGGCTGGCACGGATTGGATATGATGATGTGGTTGGGTATCTGGAAGGAGGTTTTGATACCTGGAAAACCGCCGGCAGATCCATTGATAAAGTGGAGACCATTCAGGCAGATGAACTGGCAAAGATCACACAGTGTGGAATAATATTGAATATCCTTGATGTGCGCAAGGAAACGGAATACAACAAGGCACATGTAACCGGTGCACAAATCTTTCCATTGGATCAGATCAATACCCTGCAAAGCAATATTGACAGATCTCAGTGTTATTATGTT
>CBIHLW010000406.1:0-3218 GCA_966210755.1 uncultured bacterium | reverse complement strand
CATGCGCATGGTTGATCTATGTTGACTGACGTTGAATTTACCAGCTCCCATTATTTATTACGCAGATTATAAACAGGATATACCCGGCCCTGATTTTAAACATGATCAGGAATCTAGTGGATTGCCGGATAATGCCTGTATAAATATAGGCAGAATAAAAAATCAGAACAGGCAGCATTTCAACCGTATCGGTGTAAAACCGTATTTTAATTGTGTAATAATCCCTAACTTTTTACCACCAATCTATCTCAATCAATTCTATGTTCAATAAATTATTCCTGGTTCCGCTGATCTTTTGCGGGACTATTTTTTTCTCATCCTGCAAAAGGAATTATATAGTTCTTGATTTTACCAATGCAAAAGGCGAGGTGCCACAGACAGGAAACCTGGTTTTCCGTTTCAATAAATCTGTTTATCCGGATTCATTGTTGAATAAATGGGATTCAACCGGATATATTTCGTTTAAGCCGGCTATTCCTGGAAGATTTCGCTGGAGTGGCCCGGATGAGCTGATCTTTTCTCCTGCAGAACCTTTGTTGCCTGCCACCAGTTATGAGGCCCGGATCAGTAATGAGGTTTTACGTTTCAGCTCATTTACAGATATTAAGGATGCCGGTGAAATAGAATTCAGTACTTCTCCTTTATTATTAAATGATGCGCGGGTGATATGGGTTTTGCAGGATGAAAGCAGGAACATAGCCGTTCCACAATTGAATTTTGTTTTCAACTACGAGGTAAAAATGGATGAAGTAAAAGACAAATTGCATATCAGGGTTGATGGTGTTGAAATGGACTATACGCTTCACACTGCAGGTACAGGAAGATCTGTTTCTGTAAGGTTGAAAAACTTTAAGATGGAAGATAAAAATTATGAAGCACAGGTATTATTCAATGAGGGATTGAAACCCGTAAACGGAGAAAACAGCATCAGGGAACCAATCAAAACGCTGCTTTCTATTCCTTCGCCTTTTGTCTTAAATATTCATAATGTTGAATCTGAACATGATGGAGAACAGGGCCTGGTGCATATTTATACCAGCCAGCAATTAACAGGCGAAAATATTCAGCAATTCATTCAGTTCGATCCTCTGATAAAATATTCCATCCAATATGAAGATTATGGTTTTACCATCAGGAGCGACAGGTTTGCTGCGGATAAAGGATATTCCTTTACAATAAGCCCGGGTTTAAGGGGAAAGATAGGTGGCGTATTGAAGGAATCTTATAATGGAAGTGTTGCTTTCGGCCAATTGGAATCGCAGGTACAGTTTACAAACAGCAAGGCAGTTTATCTTTCGGGTAAAGGGGGTGGGAACATTGAGGTAAGAATCACAAATACACCCAAAGTGAAACTCATCATATCAAAGATCTATGAAAATAATCTTTTGATGGCACAGCGATATGGCTATTACCCAAAGGATAATGATGATGAGGGATCAGACTATGCTTCTTATAGTGAAGAAAGCAATGATGATTACAGTAATGCAATGGCAGGTGATATTATTTACAGTAAGGATATTGACACGCGTACATTACCGAAAACCGGAAGCGGCCGTATTCTGAATATATCACAGTTTGAAGACCGGCTACCGGATGCCAAGGGTATTTATCATGTAATGATCCGGTCTGCTGAGGATTACTGGATCAGCGACAGCCGTTTTATCTCATTTTCTGATATTGGACTTATTGCTAAACATGGCGAGGATAAGATCTATGTTTTTGCAAACAGCATTAAGCATTCAGGTGCAATGCCTGGTGTTGCCATAAATGTTTATGGTGCTAATAATCAATTGTTGGGGACTGGAGCTACCAATGAAGAAGGCGTTGCAGAAGTGATGCTGGTATCCAGAAAATTTGCAGGATTTAAACCGGCCATGGTCATTGCAAAAACTGCCGATGATTTTAATTACCTGCCTTTTTCCAGTACAAGGGTGAATACATCCAGATTTGATGTGGGAGGTAAAAGAAATAATGCAACAGGGCTGGATGCTTTCATTTATCCTGAAAGAGATATTTACCGCCCCGGAGAAACCGTAAAATTTGCGGTTGTACTAAGAGACCGTAATTGGAAAAGCCCCGGTGAAATTCCGTTGAAAATGAAATTTTTATTACCTAACGGTAAAGAACTCAGAACATTCCGCAAAGGTGTTAATGAACAGGGATCAACAGAGGGAAGCATTTCCATCTCTAATGCGGCTATTACAGGAAGTTATACATTGGAGGTATATAGTTCCAATGATGTTTTGCTGGCTACTCAAAATTTCATGATAGAGGAATTTGTTCCCGACAGGATAAGAGTAAATGCAAAACTGGATAAGACATTTCTTAAACCTGGCATGTCATCCGGGTTGCATATCAGCGCCATGAATTTTTTTGGTCCGCCTGCCGCCAACAGAAAATACGAAACTGAGATACAGGTGAAGCAGAAAAGCTTCCGGCCAAAGGATTTTAATGATTATGATTTTGCACTGGCCAATCAACGTGGTTTTTTTGACAAGGAGATCAGGGAGGGTACAACCGATGCCAATGGAAATGCAGATCTTGTTTATGATGTTCCTTCCATGTATGAAAACTCAGGTTTGTTGCAGGCTAATTTTTATACAACAGTTTTTGATGAAACGGGCAGGCCGGTAAGCCGTGTTACTTCTGCTGATATTTTCACTCAGGATGTATATCATGGCATCATGGATGACGGTTATTATTATTATTCACTAAATCAACCCGTAAAATTCAGTTTTGTATCATTAAATAAAGATGGCAGACCCGTACAGGCCAAAGCAAAAGTTCAGGTGATCAGGCATGAATACAGGACTGTGCTTACAAAAAGCGGCAGTTATTTCAGGTATGAATCTCAGCAGGAGGAGAAGGTGCTGACGGAAACTGAAATGACCATCGGCAACAAAACTGGGTTCAGCTACATACCAAGATCACCGGGGAATTATGAAGTAAGGGTCTTCAGGCCTGGTGCCAATACCTATATCAGTAAAAGTTTTTACAGTTATGGTTCATGGGGTACGGATAACAGTTCTTTTGAAGTAAATACGGAGGGACACATAGATATTGAACCGGATAAGGAAAATTATTCAGCCGGAGGGTCTGCAAAAATTTTATTTAAAACTCCTTTTAGTGGAAGAATGCTGGTTACAGTTGAAACAGACCACGTGCTTTCCTATCAATACCTGGAGGTAAACAAAAGAACTGCAACGCTTGACCTGGAT
>CBIHLW010000405.1:0-3219 GCA_966210755.1 uncultured bacterium | reverse complement strand
ATATAATAAAGCCCTGCTTTCTAAGGATCCGCTGTTACATTGCCGGAAGAATACAAACAATGGAGTTGCATCCATAGCTATTTCCTGGACTTGTACTTTATCGCTGTACCATACAGTCACCAACCTGACGGCTCATCGGAAGAATACCGGCTTATAACAGTTGTCCTACCTTCCCGGCTTAATTCCCCAATATGTATATCTGGCATCCCCGCAGCCTGGGATCTCGTTATGGGATGCGGAGGCAATAAAGATGTTATTGATGATCTATAACTCTTCTTATTCAATTAAGCTAAGACCGTATTATATTTTCCCTGATGCCCATTTCCAGTCCGCGCAATTCTGCAAGTCCTCTTAACCTGCCTATTGCGCTATAACCCGGATAGGTTTTCTTTTGAAGGTCATCCAGCATCTGGTGGCCGTGATCGGGCCTCATGTGAATGGAAATTTTTCTTTTCTGCATCAACAAAACAATTTCCTTCATTACCTGATACATATCAGTGTCACCAGCCAGGTGATCTGCTTCATAAAAATTGCCTTCTTCATCTCTTTTCGTATTTCGAAGGTGAAGGAAATGAATATGATCTCCCAGCCTGCTGATCATTCCGGCCAGGTCGTTATCGGGCCTTGCCCCAAATGAACCTGTACAAAAACATAAACCATTAGCAGGTGAAGGCGCTGCTTCCAGCAACTCAACAACATCCTGCTCCGTACTCACTATTCTTGGCAAACCCAGAATAGGATAAGGCGGGTCATCAGGATGTATCGCCATTTTCAATCCCAGTTCTTCAGCAACAGGAACCACCTGCTCCAAAAAATAAAAAAGATGTTGTTTTAATTTATGCGCATCAATATTCCGGTAAGTTTTTAATGCTGAAAGGATCTGCTCTTCTGTAAAACGTTCCTCGCTTCCAGGCAATCCCAGTAAGGCGTTGCGATACAGGTTTTCCTTTTCTTCAACCGACATCTTTTCAAACCTGGCCTTTGCTTTCTCCTTTTGAACAATGTTGTATTCATGTTCTGCACCGGGCCTTTTTAAAAGGAAAAGATCAAAGGCTATAAAGGCTGCTTTTTCAAAATAAAGGGCCCTGCTGCGATCAGGCAATTCATAATGAACATCGGTGCGCATCCAGTCGAGAATGGGCATGAAGTTATATGTAACCACTTCCAGACCACAGGCAGCGATATTACGCAGGCTTTGTTTATAATTTTCAATATGTAGTTTGTAAAGGCCGGATTGTTTTTTAATGTCTTCACTTACAGGCAGGCTTTCAATGACCTTCCATTCAAGTGCGGCCGATCCAACATCAGTTTTTCTTTTATTGATCTCCTCAATAGGCCAGACCTCACCAACAGGTATATGATGAAGGGCGGTAACAACACCTGTACATCCGGCCTGGCGGATATCCCACAAGCTAACAGGATCGTTTGAACCAAACCAGCGCATGGTATGAATTAAAGCGCCACCTTTTGTAGCACCAACTGTCCCCCTGAAGGGAGAACTTAGGTCAATGTGTTCTTTATCCTTTTTATCATTCATTCAATGCAATGTTCAAAAACTTTATTAGATCTAAGTTCAACCTTCAGGGGGACAGGGGGTTTACTTTCAATTTAACTTCCTGCGTCTTATCCGATGCGGTTCCAATCATAATGGTAAAATCGCCCGGCTCCACCACCCATTTCATATTCACATCCAACAACTGCAGTAGTTCGGGTGTAATTTCAAAACTAACGGTTTGCGATTGCCCCGGATCAAGCCATATTTTTTTAAATCCCTTTAATTCTTTTACAGGTCTGGTTACCGAAGCATAATCATCGCGAATGTACAGCTGCACAACTTCGGCTCCTCTCCTTTTGCCGGTATTCTTCACTATAACGGAAACTGATGCAGTGCCATTGATTTTAATGGATGATGTTGAAAGTGTTGGAACGCCATATTCAAATGTGGTATAGCTGAGCCCATGTCCGAATGCAAACAAAGGGCTAACATCGAAACCAAGATTGTATCCCCTTCGTGCAGAGGGTTTGTAATTATAATATGCCGGAATGTGACCAACAGATCTTGGAAAGGTGATCGGGAGTTTTCCATTTGGATTGATATCGCCAAACAAAGCATCAACCATGGCATAGCCACCCTCCTGTCCCAGGTACCAGCACTGCATTACAGCAGGAACCGATTCCACAAGATCGCCAATACTTAATGGGGGCCCGCTGTTAACAAAGGCTGCAACAGGCTTCCCCGTTGCTACAATTTCCTTTATAAGCTGCTGCTGTCCATTTAGTAATTCCAGTGTTGGAAGATCACCGAGATGGTTAGATGCCCAGCCTTCACGGCTCATGCTTTCATTTCCTCCCACAAATAAAATAACTACGTCTGCCTGACTGGCAATTTCCACCGCTTCTCTGATCCTGTTCTGGTTTTCAATTGAAGCTACAAGGTTTATGGTGTCGGCAAACCAGTTGTTCCTGTCTGTAAGCTTTACACCTTCCGCATACAACACATTAATGTTTGCTCCATATTTTTCCTTCATCGCCTGCAGGGGAGAAATGCAGACCCTTGGCTTGCTTGAATAACCGCCAAGCAAACACTTATCAGCATTGGGTCCGATAAAAGCAATAGTCCTGAATTTTGTTTTATCAAGTGGAAGAAAATTATTTTCATTTTTCAGCAGCACCATGGATTCGGTTGCCGCTTTGTAGGCAACATCCCTTTTTTCGCGGCTACCAACAATCTGTTCTGCCAGGGCAGGGTCCACATATGGATCATCAAATAACCCCATCCTGAATTTTGTAATCAGAATTCTTGTTACCACCTCATCCAGTTCCTTCATTGAAATTTTACCATTGTTCACAAATTGCTTCAGGTTCCTGAATCCGTCCGGGTCCGGAGTTTCCATATCCACACCTGCTTTGAATGCAAGCAGGCCTGCTTCATCTATTGAAGGTGTGATCTTATGTAAAGTGCTTACATCTTTTATGGCGAAGTAATCAGAGACCATAACGCCTTTGAATCCCCATTCTTTTCTAAGGATATCCCTGAGCAAATAAGAATTGATGTGTGCAGGCAACCCCCATAATTCATTATAGGTGGCCATTACATTCATTACGCTGGCTTCCTGAACCGCCGCTTTGAAAGGTGGAAAAAAAACTTCTCTTGCTGTTCTTTCATCAAGGTTGCTTGGTGAAACATTCAGGCCTCCTTCACTTTGCCCATGGATGCCA
>CBIHLW010000404.1:0-3220 GCA_966210755.1 uncultured bacterium | reverse complement strand
TCATGGGACCAAATGGCTCCGGAAAAAGTACGCTTGCTTCTGTGCTTGCAGGCCGGGCAGATTATGAAGTTACCGGCGGCACTGTAGAATTCATGGGAAGGGATCTGCTTGAACTTTCTCCGGAAGAAAGAGCCGGTGAAGGGATCTTTCTTGCATTTCAGTACCCGGTTGAAATTCCAGGGCTCACTACCACAAATTTTATTAAGACCGCAGTAAACGAGGTAAGGAAATACCGCAGTCTTCCGGCGCTTGATGCCGTTCAGTTTCTTAAGATGATGAAAGAGAAAATGGCGCTGATGGAAATCGGACAATCCTTGCTCAGCCGTTCCCTCAATGAAGGTTTTTCCGGTGGTGAAAAAAAGAGAAATGAGATCTTCCAGATGGCCATGCTGGAACCCAGGCTTGCTATACTTGATGAAACGGATTCGGGGCTTGATATTGACGCCATCCGCATTGTATCAAATGGTGTAAATAAATTACGAAGTAAGGATAATGGTGTATTGGTGGTTACGCACTACCAGCGCCTTCTTGATTATATAGTTCCTGATTTTGTTCACGTACTGTATAATGGAAGGATCGTGAAGTCCGGAACCAAAGAACTGGCTTTTGAACTTGAAGAAAGGGGATACGATTTTATAAAGAATGAAGCAGACGCTAAGCAACCAGCTTAAGTGTTTTTAACAAGAACAGATATGAACACATTAGATACGATCAGGGAAAAATATCAGAAGATGCAATCCAATAACGGAAGCAGTTTGCTCACACCAGTAGAGCAAAACGCTTTTGATACTTTTACCAATATGGGTATTCCAACCTTAAAACATGAAGAGTGGAAGTATACCCGCATCAGCAGCGCATTCAATAAAGAATATGCAATGTCTGAAGGTGATGTTACAAGTTCAGGGGCTGCGGCCCAGCTGAATGCGGTGAGGCTGCCAGGTCACGAAGAAGCCAATGAACTGGTATTCATCAATGGAATTTTTGCCCAATCCTTATCAAATATCCGTTCCAGCCACCTGCTGGTTCAGAAGCTTGAAGAAGCTGTAAAAGGAGAACACAAGGAACTGGTGCTTCAACACCTTGGTCATAGTAATAAGTATATCAAAGATGGTATCCATGCTTTGAATACGGCTTTTGTTGCAGAAGGGATATTCATTTATGTAAAAAAGGGTTTGATCATTGACCAGCCGGTTTACATTTATAATATTACAGATGCTACTTCAGCAAATATCCTGGCTCAACCCAGAAGTCTTTTTTACATAGGTGAAAATGCCCAGGTGCAAATAGCCGAAACATATGTAACCATTGGAATGGCAGAGAGCTTTACCAACCAGGTAATGGAGATCATTGTTGAAAAAGATGCCATTGCGGATTATTATAAAATTCAGAACGATGCTTCCCATACCAACCAGGTGAGTACAACACATTTCAGGCAGACAGGCAAAAGCCTGATCAATGCAGTTACCATTTCTTTAAATGGAGGCATTGTACGCAATAACCTCAACATTGCTATGGAGGCAGCTCATTCAGAAGCACACATGTACGGACTTTATTTTTTGAAAGGACAGACACATGTGGACAATCACACAGTTGTTGATAATGTTCAGCCCAATTGCCAGAGCAATGAATTATACAAGGGGATCATTGATGATTATGCAACAGCCGTATTCAATGGAAAAATATTTGTTCAACAGATAGCCCAAAAAACAAATGCATTTCAATCCAATAAGAATATTATCCTCTCGGACAATGCTACAGTAAATACAAAACCACAGCTGGAGATTTTTGCTGATGATGTAAAATGTTCACATGGTTGTACCGTTGGGCAGTTAGATGATGAGGCTTTATTTTATTTAAGGTCGAGGGGTGTAGGGGAAAAAGCAGCAAGGTCCTTGCTGGTACATGCTTTTGCTATTGACATCCTTGAGCATATAAAACCCCTGCCTTTGCGCAATTATGTTGACCAGTTGATATCTCAACGACTTGATTTTGATATTGCATGAATAATACAGAAACCATAGCAGAAATTTTGGATGTTCAGGCCATCCGGAGCGAGTTCCCTGTGCTGCAAAGAATGGTAAAGGGAAAGCCGTTGGTTTATTTTGATAATGCAGCAACTACCCAAAAGCCTAAAGTTGTAATTGATGCTTTGACAGATTATTATTCAGGTTACAATGCAAATATTCACAGGGGCATTCATACGCTTGCAGAAGAAGCCACAGCTGCTTTTGAAGGAACGCGGGATGGCATAAAGCAATTCATCAATGCAGAAAGCAGAGAGCAGGTGATCTTTACAAGTGGAACTACTGAAGGGATCAATCTTGTTGCCCAAACCTGGGGTAGGCAAAATATAAATGCAGGAGATGAGATCATCATTTCCAACATGGAACACCATTCCAATATTGTTCCCTGGTTTATCCTTTGCCAGGAAAAAAAGGCCGTATTGAAAGTAATCCCAATAAATGATGAAGGTGAAATTGAATTGGGTGCATTCGAAAACCTTTTATCAGATAGAACCAAACTGGTTTCCCTGGTGCATGTATCAAACGCGCTGGGCACCATCAACCCTGTGAAGCAGGTGATACGTAAAGCCCATGAAGCAGGGGCAGTGGTATTGATAGACGGGGCGCAGTCAACCGTTCACCTGGATATTGATGTGCAGGATATGGATTGCGATTTTTTCGTTTTCTCATCTCATAAACTATATGGGCCAACGGGAATTGGCGCTTTATACGGTAAGAAACATCTGCTGGAAAATATGCCCGTTTACCAGGGTGGAGGAGAAATGATCAGAGAGGTATCGTTTCAGAAGATTACCTGGAATGACCTCCCGTATAAATTTGAAGCCGGTACACCCAATATAGCCGATACCATTGCATTCAACGCTGCAATGACTTTCACAAAAAATATCGGCAAGGATAAAATAAGGAAACACGAAAATGAATTGCTGGCCTATGCTACAGAACAACTGGAGCAGATCAAAGGGTTAAGAATAATTGGAAGTGCAAAGCATAAGATATCTGTTATATCATTTGTATTTGATGGAATACACCCGCAGGATATAGGAATTCTGCTGGATAATAAAGGTATTGCCGTCAGAACGGGTCATCATTGTGCGCAACCGCTAATGGACAGGCTTTGCATCAGGGGTACTACGAGAGCCTCGTTCGCCATGTATAATACCATTGGGGAGATCGATAGTATGATTGAAGGCCTGCAC
>CBIHLW010000403.1:0-3223 GCA_966210755.1 uncultured bacterium | reverse complement strand
GATAGGGACTGTTCCATAAAAATCCCCGGAGGAAGCTGAAGTCACCCTTGCAGAACCGGATGAATTCAAGCAGGGTATCTTTTGTGGTGATGGTTCCGTCGAAATCAAAAAAAGCAATTCTTTTATTCACAGCTTTTTCTTTTTGAAAATTGATTCGGGTACCGCTTCAATGATCATCATGATCCAGCGCCAGAACCATTTTACATAAACAATATTCTTCTTTTTAATGACAGCTTTATAAACGGTATTGCCCACATCTTCGGGCTTTGCCGTTAACAGGGCAGGAAGATTAAGGTGCTCTGTCATTTTTGTATAAACAAATCCCGGCAGCACGGTCACCACATGCACATTATGATGGTACATGCTGTTCCTTAATCCTGACAGATACGCTGAAAATCCGGCCTTGGCACTTCCATAAATATAATTACTCTGGCGTCCCCTGTTCCCGGCCACGGAACTGATGCCAACAATGGCGCCTTTGTTCTGACCGGCATAATATTCAGCCGCTACATTTAAAATGGAAACCGCACCCGTATAATTGGTATGGATGGTTTTAAAAGTTTCATCGGGATTCTTTATAGCGCCGGCATTATCCGTCATATAACCCGCCACATAAATTGTTACATCAGGCTTTACCGGAAGCTGATGAAAAAAATCGTGATGAGATTGAAAATTCAACGCATCAAATAAATGGATGGTACAGGGAACCTGGTAGCGTATCTCAATATCAGAACGGAAGGGTTCCAACAGGTCGGCATTTCTTCCGGCAAGTTGTATATCATATTTTTCCGAAGCAAATTTTTTGGCTATGGCAAACCCTATATCAGAACTTGCTCCCAGAATTAAAGCGGTGGGCATTTCAGAATCTATTTTGTAATGTTCAATCTTTTGGCCTGAGTGGAATTGATCTTAAAGCCGGGGTTATATTTTTTTACGATCTCAAGGAATTTGCCGGCGTTGGAATAACTTCTCCAGAAGATATCCGGTTTCATCCTTGCATCTTTTGAAAGATAAATTCGTCCATTGTATTTCAAAACTATTTCATCCAGTTCATCGAGAAAGGTAAAAAGGTTTCCCCTTACCGGGAAGTCTAACGCCAGCGTATAACCTTTTTTAGGAAAAGAGATCAGGTCGTCCTGGTCGCCAAATATTTTCAACACCGCCAGAAAAGATCCCAGTCCCTGGTTGCTGATGCGTTGAAGGATCTCTATCAATCCCTGCTTGCTTTCCATTGGCAGTACAAACTGGTACTGAACAAATCCTTTTTTACCATAGCCACGGTTCCAGTGAAGTATGGCATCGAGAGGATAAAAAAACGGTTCATAAGAAACCACGTTATTGATCTCTTTCTTAAAGTTTTTTCCGTAATAAAGAAAATTGAATGCTTTTACGGTAAATGTATTCAGCACGAAAGAAGGCAGGTTGAACGGGAAAGTGATCTTTTTCTTTTTAGGCAAAGCAAGCGGATCTTTTTTCCTGCGCTCATTCAGGTCTTCAACAGTTGCATGTTCGCCCAGTATAAGAATGCTTCTACCAAAATCCTTACCCTTTTTCAGGCAGTCGATCCAGGCCACAGAATAAGTATAGTCTTTGTATTCTTCAAACAGGTTTAACACTTCATCGAGGTTGGCTGCCTTCACCTGTTTTTGCCTGATGTAAGAGGTTTCAATTTTTTTCAGGTCAAATTTTACCCTGGTGATAACGCCTGTCAATCCCATTCCGCCACAGGTAGCCCAGAACAGGTCGGGATGTTGGGAAGCGGAACAGGTGATGGAGCTGCCATCTCCCAGCAACACATCCATTTCCAGCACATGCGCTGAAAAAGAACCGTCAACATGGTGGTTCTTTCCATGCACATCACTGGCCACTGCACCACCAACGGTGATCAATTTGGTACCGGGCGTTACGGGCAGAAACCATCCCTGAGGAACGATCACTTCAAGTATCTTATCCAGGGTAAGGCCCGACTGGCATTCAAAGATCCCGTTCCGAGCATCAAATGAAAGGATCTTATCGTATTTGAGTGTTGAAATTACTGAGGAAGAAAGTGAAGCATCACCATAGCAGCGGCCATTGCCCCTGGCAATGAGCTGGTCGGTATTCTTTAGTGTTTCCTTTAATTGTTCCGCGAAAGAAAAGCTCTTTTCTTCGGTTTCCATTACCGGGTAATTCCCCCAGTTTGCAACTCTTTTCTTCATCATTTGAAAATTGTTATATCCTTCATGTAAATGATCAAATAAAAACTGGTAATCCAAAGGAGAAGGGTAGCCTGAATAAAGCGGTCCTTATAAAGGATCTTTGTTGGAGAGCCGGATGAAGCCTGCACAAAAATTATCTGTAAATATCGCATAATACCGGCTAAAACAAAAAGACAGGTATAATAGAGGCGGTAGGTTCCCATTTTCTCCAATACTTCAGGAGACATGGTATACATAAAATAAGCTACAATGATCACTGCACATACAAGGGCCAGTACAACATTCAGAAATTCCAGGTTATATCCTCTGATCGCTTTTCTCATATCAGTACCTGAGGAAAGCTTCAGCAACACATCATCCCTTCTTTTTCCAATTGCCATAAACAGGGCTAAAAGGAAGACCATAATGTTCAGCCATTCGGATACGCCAACATCTGCTATAACAGCGCCGCCCTTCACCCTCAGTACAAAACCAACAGCCACAATTACAATATCCAGAATGGGAATGTTCTTCAGTCCGAATGAATACCCAAGGTTGAGGGTAAAATAAATGCCCAGTACAAACAGGAATTTTTCCTCGACAAAATAAGCTATGGTCATTCCCGCTACTATCAGCAGCAGGCAGATGATGATGGCCGTATTTCCGGAGACCGCACCCGATGCCAGCGGTCTTTTTGATTTTACAGGGTGTTTTTTATCATCTTCCCTGTCCCTGTAATCATTTATAATATAAATGCTGCTGGCAATAAAACAAAAGGAAAGAAAACCCAGGAGCATGGTCGGGTAGATATCCCAATTGAAAATGGTACCCGAGAAAAAAAGGGGAATAAATAAGAACAGGTTTTTAGCCCAGTCTTTGGGTCGGAGTAACTTAAGATAAACCACAATTTGGAAGGTTTAGATGGTGCGGTAAAAGTATATGTTATTGCTTAAAACTCATAATTGAGGCGCTTTCAATTATATAATTACTGTTACATTTTATATCTTGGCGGACGGCAACCAAATAAATGAAATGAATAAAATTTT
>CBIHLW010000402.1:0-3223 GCA_966210755.1 uncultured bacterium | reverse complement strand
GTTTTATTGGGATTAATGAAAGTAGAAGAAATATCAATAAGTAGTTGTGAAAATACTTTAACGGTGTGCTCAATAAAAAGCCGGCGTTGTAGCGTTCACATAAAGGGCCACTCCCCAAAAATCATATTTTCCTGTAATTTGTTGAAAATTCACATTCTTGCTCATAAAAAAAGGATCCCCAGCAAACACTGGGGATCCCTGTATTATTCAAAAAAATATCAGAATGCTTTTTTTGTATCCACTTTATTTCCTTCGGTATCCAGTTCCACAATTTCATACCCAAGCTTCTTCACCCCATCATAGATATTTGCCTTGTCGCCTACTAAAAGAATATTCATACGCTCCGGGTGCAGGTATTTTTTAGCCATTTCCTGAACTTGTTCTTTCGTCATATTTTTCAGGATCTTATTCTGCATCTCAACATAATTGGCCGGCAGGTCGTATTGCAGTATCCGGCTTATAAAACTGGCCTTTTGCGGACCCGTTTCATAACGAAGTGCATCACCTTGTCCGATAGCATTTTTCATGAACATCATTTCATCATCGGTCGGGCCTTTTTTTGCGTATTCCTTTATCTCATCCATTACCTCCATCAATGCACTGTCTGTAACATCAGCCTTGATCCCTGAACTAAATGAAAACTCACCTGAATATTCATCCGCGCTGTAGCTGGAACGGGCACCATAGGTCCATCCTTTATCTTCGCGAAGGTTAAGATTCACACGGCCATTGAAGCCACCACCTAATGGAAAGTTCATCAGTTGCGCTTTGAAATATTCTCCTGTTGCATCATATTTCAACCCGGTGGCATAACCCACACGGAATTCCGTTTGCGCTCCTTTTGGAATATCTACGAGGTAAACTTTTGTTTTATCTACAGCAGGTGTAGGGTCGGGTTTTTTGAGTTCGATCTTTTTCCTGGGCAGTTTATCCAGGAAGGCAAGCTTTGGCAACATTTCCTTTTCAGTGATATCACCTACAACAACTACTCTTGCACCTACAGAAGACATATAATTTTTGTAATAATTTTCGATATCCGCCAGCGTAATGTTCTTTACTGTTTCAGCCGTTCCATTTTCGTTGATGCCAAGAATATGATCAGGTCCATAATTCAGTTTGGCAAACACTTCGTCTGCAATGGCTGAAGGTTGTCCCTTTCTTGATTTGAAATATTGCGCTGCCTGCTTTTGAATACGGTCGTAAGCTTCCCTGGAAAATTTGGGATGGAACATGCGCTCCTCTAATAAAGCAAGGGTTTTATCAAAATTTTTCCTGAGCGACTGCACGGTAAACGTCACACCATCAATGGAGCTGGAAATATTGATAGAGCTGCCAAGCTTTTGCAATTCCTCCGCTATTTCTTCAGCCGTATAATTCTTTGTGTCCTCATTCATCATATCAGTGAAGAAAGATGCCAGTCCGGCTTTTGACAGATCATCAGCAGTGGCCAGGTGGCCGCCTGGAATTGTAATTGAAAAAGTTACGGTTGGAATTTCGGTATTCTGTGTACCAATTACTTTAGCGCCATTGGCCAGTTCTTTCTTCCAGAATTTTGGAACTTTCACAACTGGATTCTCTCCATTACCCGGAACCTTACTCCGGTCGAAATTATCTTTTGCTTTTTTGTATTTCAGGCCTGCATACCCGTAATCCGGCGCCTTGTAACTGGAGGAATCAGGCTTAAAATTATCAGCTGCTGCTATCAGCGCTTCCTGTCCCTTTGGTAATATACTCAGTATCACTGCGGGCTTGTTCCTGATATATTTGTTATATGCAGCCATTACATCTTCACTGGAAAGCGATGTATAGGCTTTAAGGTTATCAGCAATTTTGTTGGGATTCCCCGTGAAGGTTTCAAATTGTGCCAGTTGTGAAACTTTTCCCCTTACGCTTTGAAGTCCGTTGATCAGTTGTGCTTCCTGGCTTCCTACGAATTTTTCAACATCCTCTTTCGTTACGCCTCTCAATTCAAAAGTATCCAGCGCAGCACGGAAAAGTTTTTCTATGTCGGCAAGGCTTTTACCAGGCATGGGTATGAATGTGAAGTTAAATTCCCCGGCCAGTTCGGAAAGAGAACTATAGGCAAATGCATTTACCGCCTGTTGTGATTTCACCATTTCCTGGTAAAGAACAGAATTTCTTCCCTGCCCTATCACCTGTGCCAGACATTGCAACGCTGCCATGTCCTTATGATAATTGGGAACAGTTGGATAAGTAATGGTCAGTTGTGGCAGCCTGGCATAGTTATCATTATAGGAAACATACCGGTTATTCTCAAAAACAATGGGCTGCGGTTCCATTTTCTCTACTTCAGGACCACGTGGAATGGAACCATAATATTTTTCCACCAGTTTTATTACTTCATCTGTTTTTACATCGCCGCCTATGGTGAGTACGGCATTGTTGGGACCATACCAGCGAAGAAAGAAATTCTTCAGGTCATCTACATTCACACGGTTCAGATCCTCAATATAACCAATGGTGAGCCATGAATATGGATGGCCATAAGGATAGATGGTCTTGGCCTGCGTTTCAAGCGCTCCGCGATAAGGAACGTTCTCATAATTCTGTCCCTTTTCATTTTTAACTGTAGCTCTTTGTATCTCAAATTTTTTCTGGGTTACAGCATCCAGCAAAAATCCCATGCGGTCAGCTTCCAGCCACAGTGCTTTTTCAAGCTGGTTGGAAGGGACGGTCTCATAATAATTGGTGCGGTCGCGGTTAGTTGATCCGTTAAGTGTACCACCGGCATCCTGTACGATCCTGAAATGCTGTTCATCGGCTACGTTATCACTTCCCTGGAACATCATGTGTTCAAAGAAGTGGGCAAAGCCTGACTTGCCGATCTCTTCACGGGCAGAACCAACGTGATAGGTAACATCCACATGCACTACAGGGTCACTGTGGTCTTCATGTACGATCACCGTAAGACCGTTTGGAAGCACATATTTTTCATAAGGGATCACCACTTCGTTGCCTTTCCTTACCACTTTTTCAACCAGTTTTGCCTGGGAAAAAGCTGTACCTGCAAGCAGCAGCATCAAAGTAGCAATCATGCATAATTTCTGTTTCATGGTCTATTGATTTAGATATTATCAGGGAAGGATGCCAATTTAGGAAAAAGGGTTGGAAGAGAGCGCGCCGTTTATCATTTTAACCTGTTTCCGCCTGATGGAAACCAGGTTACCTGAAGTAAATGTAAAATTGCCAGCCCCTACAAAAC
>CBIHLW010000401.1:0-3233 GCA_966210755.1 uncultured bacterium | reverse complement strand
TTATATCCAGGAATTTTTTGCAGCCGCCAACTGAAATGGTCACAATAGCTGCTGATATATAGATTAAAAATTTTTTACTCATTGCAAGAGATTTAGAATTAAAGAAAAATTTTACAGCCTACAGCATAATTCCTTGGACGAGGCATGGAACTTCCAAGTATATCAGGATCCAGCCCCTGGTTGTTTGCTCTCCAAAGAATACCAGCATTGCTCATGTTTACATATAACCTCACATGACTAAAGGGGAGTTTTGGAATATAAGACCTGAAAAGACTGTAGGAAAGTGTAATGTAGTTAAGTCTGATATGATCGCCTTTTTCAATAAGGATCTCCGAGTTAGTATATAAGCCATCGCGCCTGCTTACAGCAGGGTAAATCATTGATGGTACCTGTGTAAATTGTTCATCACCCGGATTCTGCCATCTTTGGTTATAATCACTGTGTAAGGAACTGCCAGTAAATAAATTACCATAATGAATGCTGTTTCTCCGAAACACATAACCAAATTTATATGTGAGTGCTGCCGTGAGCTCAATGTTCTTCCATGAGAAAGTATTGCCAAGACTTCCAAAAAGTTTTGGTAACTGGGTACCATTATAAATGAGATCATTCAGTACCCCATTGCTAATAGCCGTATAATCTTTTGAAACCTGGCCATCAACATATCCCAGTGGGTCACCTGTTAATGGATCAAGACCTGCCCATTTGTAAGAAAATACGCCTACAACCGGCAAGCCGGGATAAGGGGTAATAGCAAGTCCATCACTTAGAAAAAAAGATGCATTTGGTGTTTCCCGGTAATATTCGGTTACCCTGTCCTGGTAAAGACTGAGATTAAGATGGGATGACCATTCAAATTTGCCTCTTACATTGTTTGAATTGATCTCGAAATCCCAACCCCAGGCTTTCATGGATGCCACGTTTTTTTCGATACTATTGTTTCTTAATCCTGCAGTATAATCAACCGGAGAAGGACCAAAAAGATCAGTTCCATTTTTATGGTAATATTCAATGGTGGCCGATATGATATTATTAATGCTTCCGAAATCTATTCCAAAGTTCATAGTGGACACTCTTTCCCAACGTAGTTCAGGATTCGCGTAATTGTCGAACTGCGCATATGGTGATTGCGTAAAAGATGAAAGGTTTGCATTATACCTGATAGTTGTAGCTGCTACTTTTGAGGGATCTATATTACCACTAAACCCATAGGTGGCACGCAATTTCAAAAAGGAAATTGTATTCCAGTTCCAGAAATCTTCTGATGATATTTTCCAGCTTAAGCCAGCCGACCAGAAGGGATTCCATTTATCATTTGTATTTACTCCAAACAGATTAGAAGCATCTCGCCTTGCACTTGCTGAAACAGTATATTTATTTTTCCAATTGAACGCCGCATTGGAATAAAAGGAAGCAAAACGATTAATGCTTCCGGATAGCGAATTAATATTGGGTATCAGCGACCTGCTGCCATTGATTATGGAAGGAAAGGTGGTAACCTGGTCTACCCGGCCAATGGTAAGAATTTCCGGGTTATAACCAAATATCCGATAACTGTTGCCAATGGATTTTGATTGCCTGATCTCCATGCCTGCCAGAATTATAATATCGCTGTTCAACCAATCCCTGGAATAGTTTATCGAGGATCTAATATTATGTGCAATTATTTTACCTGAGCTTTTATCAAGTATGTTGCCTTGGGGTACTCTGTAAGTAATTGTTTGGTTTGAGTGGTTTATCTGGGAATAAAAGTTGACCAGGTTTCTGGTGAAATAACTTTGATCGTCCTGTAAATGGTCTGAAGCAGAAAATTGGTTTTCGTATTGGTATTTTACATCGAGACTGAACCTTTTGAGTATGGTTGCATTGATTCCGATTAACCCAAGCAGATGCATATTATCAGATTGTAGATAATCATGCAGATGATCACTCAAAGGATAATACTTCCAATCATATAATTTACCTTTTCCTAAAGTATCAAGGAATGTTTGCCTGAAATCCTTATAGATGCCAGTCTCAATTCCCTGGTCATTCAAAAGAGTTAAATAAGGCTGGAAATTTCCTCTTGCTGTTTTTTCCTCATTGAAGCCTTTTTTTCCTGTTCGAGATTGGATGGATGTTCCTGTAAATGCTGCGGTTACCGTAATATTTGAAGTTGGCTGATATGTATTGTGAAAACGAAGGCTATACCGTTCATAAGTATCATCCAGGGTTGAGCGATTTCGGTCATGACCTAAAGAAATAAGCCAGGCAAGATGTGATGTACCACCCTGCATGTTGATAGCATATTGCTGATTAAGACCATTATTGTAAATAAGATCTTTGAAATCTTTCCTGATATCACCAGACCTGTAATTATTTAATAAGTTCTCGGTTTCTGTTGAAGAAAGGAGTCCTCTTCGCTGCTTAAACAGTATTTCATAAACAGGTGAGAAGGGAGGTTTGGCACTTGCCGCGGTGTCAGAAAAACGATATCGTTGACTGAACAGGAATTTTTCAAGGTCAATAAATTCTGATGAAGACATTTGTGGTTGATAATAAAGGTCAGGCTGGCCAAGTATGGTATAATTGGTTGTAAGTTCCATGCTGAACTTTTGATGCAATCTTGCCTTCCGGGTTGTGATCACGATCACTCCATTGCCGGCTTTTGCTCCCCAGATGGAAGCCGCTGCTGCATCTTTAAGGATGGTGATGTTCTCTACATCATTAGGATTAATATTGGTGAGATCACCTTCATATGGAAAATTATCCAGGATGATCAATGGTGCTTTGGGACCTTTGATAGTAGACAGACCGCGCACCATAATGCCTCCGGAAAGAGTTTTATTGTCTATGCTGATACTGTTGGCAACTGCCTCAAGCCTGCTTAATATATCAGTGCTTATTTGCTGATCTAACAATTTTTTGGATACTGTACTGAATGATCCGGTAGCTCTTTCTCTTGGTATGGTCTGGAAGCCGGTGTTAATCACCACCTCTTCCATTGCATTTAATTTTCTTTTTAATTCTATAAGCAGGTATCCACGGTCATTTTCAGAAAAAATTTCGTGAAGCGTTTCATAACCTTCCGCAGTGATGATCAGTGTATCGGTATAAAAAAGACCAGTTAAACTGAATTCTCCATTATTGTCCGATAGAACAGGTTGAGGTGTGCTATTTTCATATGACTTACCTGCTCTTTTAACCGTAATTATGGCACCGGCAACAGGTTCATTTATCTCATTAATGATCTT
>CBIHLW010000400.1:0-3255 GCA_966210755.1 uncultured bacterium | reverse complement strand
AGTTTGGTTCAGCGGAAGCTACAACCACAGTTGCAGATCCAATAGTATTAAGTTCTGCCCTGCCGAGGTTTATTAGTCCGGGGGATACGGTAATTATGCCGGTAACTATTTCCAATACAACAAACGCAAAAACTACAGGAAAGGCCATATTAACTGTTTCCGGACCGGTTAAAATTGTAGGCGCTTCCGTTCAGGATATTCATATCAGCGCCAATGGAGAAGCAAGAGCAAACTTTAAAATTGTTGCAGATCCGGCCATTAGTATTGCACGCATAAAAGTTGGCGTTAATGCAATGGGTGAAAAATTTACAGAAGAAACTGAGATTTCTGTTCGTCCGCCATCAACCCTGCAAAAAACTTCCGGTAGCGGATCACTTACGGGCGGAAGCAGTCAGAAGATCAGCATACCGCGGTCAGATTTTATCAAAGAAAGTTTCGGATATGAATTAGTGGTCAGTAATTCATCGGTAGTAGAGATAGCCGATCAGTTAAAATATCTTGTGAATTATCCGTATGGTTGTACGGAACAAACCATTTCTGCAGCATTTCCCCAGCTTTATTTTAGCGACTTTGCAGAGCTGCTTGGAAAGAATGACCAAAAGCAAAATGCTAATGCCAATGTAATTGAAGCCATCAGGAAGATCAGGATGAGACAATTGTATAATGGTGCATTGACCATGTGGGACGGGGGAGGCACTGCACATTGGTGGACCACTGTTTATGCTGCCCATTTTTTACTTGAGGCCAGGAAAGCCGGATTTGATGTTGACAATAGCCTGTTGGAAGCCATGTTGTCCTATCTGGCCGGCAGATTAAGAACAAAAGAAACGATCAGTTATTATTACAACCGGGATCAGAATAAAAAAATTGCTCCCAAAGAAGTGGCTTATAGTTTATACGTTTTATCCGTAGCCGGCAGGTCGCAGGTGGCTTCAATGAATTATTATAAGGCCAACAATCACCTGCTTGCATTGGATAGCAGGTATTTACTTTCAGCTGCGTATGCCATTGCCGGAGATAAAAGCTCGTACAGGGAATTGCTGCCACATAGTTTTAGCGGTGAAGAATCTGTTCAGCAGGCTGGCGGAAGTTTTTACAGTGCCCTTCGTGACGAAGCTATTGCTTTGAATATCCTCATTGATGTTGATCCGGGAAATAAACCGATACCTATTATGAGGAAGCATGTTATTGACAGATTGAAGTCTGACAGATTTGCAAATACCCAGGAGCGCAGCTTTTCATTTCTGGCTTTAGGAAAACTGGCAAGAGCAGAATCAGGATCGGACATGAGCGCCGATATCAGTGTGAATGGGAAAAAAATAGCCACTGTGAACGGTAACTGGAAATCAACATACGAACAACTGAAATCCACCGACATTACAATAACGGCTAAAGGGAAAGGCAGGTTATATTATACCTGGCTGGCAGAAGGGATAAGCATTAGTGGAGCCTACACACAGGAAGATAATTATATTAAAGTAAGACGTAAATTTTACGACAGGAAGGGCAATCTGATCACAGGGACTACATTCAGGCAGAATGATCTTGTGATCGTTGAGATTTCTTTAGACAGGTTCTTTAACAACCCTATTGAAAATATAGTGATCACCGACCTTTTACCTGCAGGATTTGAGATTGAAAATCCCAGAACCAAAGAGATACCGGGAATGGATTGGATAAGGGATGCCGCAGAACCTGAAGCATTAGATGTTAGGGATGACCGCATCCATTTTTTTGTGGATGCACAAAGTCAGAATCAAAAATATTATTATGCTGTAAGGGCCGTATCAACAGGACAATTCAAACAGGGAGCGGTAAGTGCTGATGCCATGTATAATGGTGAGATACATTCTTATCATGGTTCACAGGTGATCAGGGTTGTTCAGTAAAAAGATAAGAGTAACCCCGGATCATGTTTAAACTTCTTATCCTATATTTTTGTAATCGTGTTATGTTATGAAAGATCAGGAAAGGCATATAGCTATTGTGTGCAATTCAACCCACGAAAATGTAAAAGCGTTAAGTGTTACAGGTAGTATTTCATTATTGCTGAAAGGGATGGGCATCCGTCATCAATGTTTTACTGTTCAATGGCCCGAACACTTCAATGTATTTTCGGAGGCCTGGATCGTTGGGGGTGATGGTACCCTGAATTGTTTTATAAACAGGTATCCTGACATTGATATTCCCTTGTCAATTTTCCAGGGAGGCAGCGGAAACGATTTTCATTTTATGTTGTATGGTGATATTGATATTGAACACCAGGTAGAATTGGTTCTTCAGTCTGCGCCCTCCAGGGTAGATGCAGGTGTATGCAATAAAAGATTGTTCTTAAATGGAGTTGGTATTGGCTTTGATGGAGCCATAGTTAAAGATTTACTGGGCCGGAGAAAATTGCCTGGTAAGTCATCTTATCTGTTATCCATCCTTAAAAATATAGCCGGTTACCATGAAAAGCCATGTGCGCTTGAGATAAAGGGTGAAACTATTTCGCAGGACTGCTTACTTATAAGTGTTGCCAATGGCAAACGTTTTGGAGGCGGATTCAATGTGGCACCAAAAGCTTCTGTTGATGATGGATTACTTGATATAAATATTGTAGGAAGGATATCACCATTTCAAAGGATAAGATACCTGCCGGTTATTGAAAAGGGAGAGCATATGGATCTTCCATTTGTTCAGTACAGGCAGGTGAAAAAAGTAAGAATATCTGCTCCGGTTCAATTACATGCGCATATGGACGGCGAATATATTTGTGACACCGTTTTTAATATTGAATTATTGCCTGAAAGGTTTTCTTTCATTTACTGATCTCTTATCCGCAAAAATTTTTACAAGCGCTAATCCTGCAATAAACCCTCCAATGTGAGCAGCATATGCAATGCTACCGGTTTCATCACCGCCTAACACACCCATACTGTTTATCAACTGAAATACAAACCACAAACCAACCACTAAAAATCCGGGCACAGAGATAACTCCAAAAAGAAACCATACGTGAACGCCGCGCTTTGGATGCATTATTAGATAACCACCCAGCACACCCGAAACAGCACCAGAAGCACCAAGGCTTGGAATCAAAAGATTGTTTCCAAAATAATAAGTGCTGAAAACATGGGAGAGGCCTGCAATTACACCGCAGAGCACATAGAAGATCAAATACTTCAAATGGCCCATATCATTTTCCAGGTTGTCGCCAAATATCCAGAGGTATAAGAGGTTGCCGCCTATGTGGGCGATGCCTCCATGCATACA
>CBIHLW010000399.1:0-3255 GCA_966210755.1 uncultured bacterium | reverse complement strand
TCTCTTTGCAGTTTGACCTGGTGAATGATAAAAACAAAAAGAAAAATTAAAATCCGTACCAATAAATAACTGTTGCATGAAAAAAATTCTCTTTGGCTTATTGCTTACATGGGGCTTGACGGCAAAAGCACAGGTTTACAATAACGAATGGATTGACTATTCCAAAACTTACTATAAGTTCAAACTTGCTAAAAATGGACTTTTTCGTATTCCTCAGTCAGTTCTGACCGCAGCGGGTTTAGGCACCACGCCTGCTGAACATTTTCAACTCTGGAGAAATGGTAAGCAGGTTCCTGTTTATACCTCTGTGCCTTCGGGGGTACTTACTGCTTCCGATTATATTGAGTTCTGGGGACAAATGAATGATGGTAAACCTGATAAAGAATTATACCGTTTACCTGAGTACCAGCTTAATGATAAGTGGAGTCTTGAAACAGATACGGCAGCTTATTTTTTAACTGTAAATGTAGATGTTGCCAACAACCTCAGGATTCAAACTGTAAATAACGATGTGGCCTCCAATACACTTCCTGCCGAGCCGTATTTCATGCATACCATTGGAAATTATTTCAGACACCGGGTGGTAAAAGATACGCTTGTCAACGGACAACTGGTAAGTGATACCTTATTGAACCATCCACAAACGGCGCCGCCCCGTCCAAATAAGGATGTATACCTCGCCAACCTTAATGCAGGATATGCCATCAATGTAGGAACCTACCTCTACTCATCATCTTACGACAAAGGTGAGGGATGGGCATCGCATGATATCGTTTCAATTGCTGGAACCAGTGGGAATGTGAATTATGGAAAAACCGTAGCCAGTTTTAAAAATCTATATGTTTATAATGGCGGCCCCAATCCAAAATTCAGGATCAATGTTTCGGGAAACGCTGTAGCCACAAGACGCTATCGTGTTTCTATTAACTCCGATTCAGTTTTAGGAAACCAGGTTGACTTTTTTAATTACCGGCTGGATTCAACAGAGTTTTCATTGGGAACGCTTGCTTCAAATAAAGCAATTGTAACCGTTTCAAATATTTCCAGCATTGGCTGCTACCCCTCACCTGTTGGTTGCCAGAGCGACCGGATGGTGGTACACAAATATGAAATTGATTATCCAAGGCAATTCAATTTCGGCGGACAAACAAATTTTGAGTTTTCGTTACCCGCCAGTGTAGCAGGAAATTATCTGGAGATCAATAATTTTTCTTACGGAGCAGTTGCTCCGGTGTTGTACGATCTTACTAATGGGAAAAGATATGTTGCTGATCTTTCTGCTGCGCCGGTGTTAAAATTTGCTTTGCAGCCTTCTTCAGTTTCACGGAAATTGATACTTGTAAGCCAGGAAGCTTCCAATGTAACCACTATCAATACGCTTCAGGTACGCAATTTTGTAAATTATACCGCAGCGCCTAACCAGGGAGATTATCTGATCATCAGCAATTCCGTTCTATTCAATGGCACTAACGGTATCAACCCTGTAAATGAATATAAATTATACAGGCGTTCCGCGGCGGGCGGATCTTATAATGCACAGATCTATCTTGTTGATGAACTGATTGATCAATTTGGATTTGGGATCAGGAAAAATCCTGCCGGGCTCCGCAATTTTGTGCTTTATGCAAAGGATAATTATACGGTAAAACCTAAAAATGTTTTCATAATAGGCAAGGGTGTAAATTATGTTCACCAGATTGCCTATGGAATGAATGCCGATATTGAATTACTGAACCTGGTGCCAACTTATGGATGGCCGGCATCGGATGTATTACTGGTTTCGGACAAAGGAAGTTCACAACCGGAAATACCTGTTGGAAGGCTTTCCGTTATTACTGCCAAAGAAGTAGAATCCTATCTCAAAAAAGTAAAGGAGTTTGAACTGGCACAAACGGTTATGTCGGGTAACATTGCAGACAGGGGATGGATGAAGAATGTAGTGCATATCGTTGGAGCAAGTGAACCGGGGCTTGAAACCCAGCTCACCACTATGCTTGACGGTTATGGCAACATCATTGCCGATACATTATTTGGTGCAAATGTCACCAAATTTGCAAAGAGCTCAAGCGATGCTATCTCACAATTGAACAGTACTAAACTGGAAAACCTGTTTACGGAAGGTATCTCCCTCATGACCTATTTTGGTCACTCTTCTTCTACTACGCTGGAATTTAACCTTGATAACCCCGAAAACTACAGCAACCTGGGTAAGTATCCATTATTTATGGGTCTAGGTTGTAACGTGGGCGATTTTTTTAAATACAGTCCGCAACGGTTGCAGGTTTTTGAAACGCTTTCCGAAAAATATGTGCTTGCACCAGACAGGGGCATGATAGCCATGATAGCCAGTACGCATTTTGGTATTGTGCATTACCTTGACGTATGGGCCACACGTGCTTATAAGAACATGGCTTATAAAGCTTATGGAAAATCCATAGGAGAGATCATGAAGACAACAGCTGAAGACGTATTTCAGTTTACAACCCAGGAAGATTTTTATGCACGATGCAATACAGAGCAGTCTGAATTACATGGCGATCCTGCATTAAAATTAAATCCACACCAGAAACCTGATTATGTTATTGATGATCCGATGGTAAAAGTTTCACCTGGATTTGTTTCCGTGGCAGATGCTTCATTCAGGATAAATGCCGGTTATGTAAATATTGGAAAATCCACCAGCGATTCTATTGTGGTTGAGCTGAAACGCCAGATCCAAAGCCAGCCTGCGGAGGTGATCCTGCGCGACACCATTCCCGGAATACGCTTTATTGATTCACTGGTGATTGATATCCCTATCAATCCCAATACAGATAAAGGCCTGAATAAAATAACGGTAACAATTGATGCCGATAATGAGGTTTCGGAATCATATGAAAATAACAATACCATCACTAAGGAAATATTCATTTATGAAGATGAATTAAGACCTGTGTTTCCTTACGAATATGCTATTATCAACCATCATGATATAAAATTAACGGCATCAACTGCCAATCCGTTTAGTCCGGTTAAGCAATACCAGCTGGAAGTGGATACTACCAAATTGTTTAATTCTCCATTCAAATTCTCAAGGACTGCAACTTCTTCAGGGGGTGTGGTTGAATTTGTTCCGGGTATCAATTTTACTGACGCAACTGTTTATTATTGGAGAGTGGCGCCAGTTGCAACTACAGGAAGTCCAACCTGGAATTATTCTTCATTTATTTATCTGGAAAATAGTGAAACCGGCTTTAATCAGTCGCATTTTCACCA
>CBIHLW010000398.1:0-3262 GCA_966210755.1 uncultured bacterium | reverse complement strand
GAACTAAGTTCCCCCCTTCAGCAATCGGATAAGAATAAAATATCCGGAAAAAAAAGAATAATCTGAACTAAGTTCCCCCTTCAGGGGGACAGGGGTATATTTGTTCATGCCTGTAGATGATGCCTTAATAGATAAATTATCCAAGCTTTCCATGTTACAGTTCAATGAAGATGAGAAAGCAGAAATAAAAACTGACCTGCAGAAAATGATAGGTTTTATTGATAAGCTTCAAGAACTGGATACCAATGGGGTTGAACCCTTATTACATATGAGCCCTCAAACGGGAGTTCTTAGGGAAGATGTTCCCTCAGGCATGATAAACCGTGATGAGGCATTGAAAAACGCCACAGGCCATGATGGCGTATATTTTAAGGTACCCAAAGTGATCAAAAAACCCGGAACAGCGTAATGCAGCGTATTATTCACCTGGAAAATATCAAAAAGAATTATTTCCTGGGCAAACAGGTAATTGAAGTGCTGAAGGGTATCTCACTTGATATTTTTATAAATGAGTACGTAGCCCTGATGGGTCCATCAGGATCTGGCAAGAGTACACTGATGAACATACTTGGCTGCCTTGACACACCTACTTCAGGCAGGTATATACTGAATGGAAAAGATGTAAGCAAAACGTCGGATAATGAGCTGGCCGATGTACGCAACCAGGAAATTGGATTTGTTTTTCAACAGTTCAATTTATTACCAAGGCTTAGCGCAGCAGAGAATGTTGCACTTCCGCTTGTATATGCTGGTATTCCAAAGAAACAGCGAGTGGAAAAGGCGCTGCATGTACTGGATAAAGTAGGTCTTGCAGACCGTAGCCATCACAAACCAAATGAATTAAGCGGCGGACAAAATCAGCGGGTGGCCATTGCCAGGGCATTGGTAAATGACCCCTCCATAATTCTGGCTGATGAACCTACAGGGAATCTGGATTCAAAAACGTCATATGAGATCATGGATATTTTTGGAAAGATCCATTTGCAGGGCAATACTATTATACTGGTTACCCACGAAGAGGACATCGCCCATTATGCACACCGCATTGTTCGCCTGCGGGATGGGATTGTAGAAAATGATATGAGGGGCAAAGAGAAGCCGGAGATAATGAGATAAAGGGAGATAAGCTTATGCTGTCCGAATTATGAAGTACCAATTGCATCAACCATCAATTATAATCCATGTCAATCAAGATCTATACTAAAACAGGTGACAGGGGAACAACTTCCCTGATAGGTGGAACAAAAGTTCCAAAAAATGATATCCGCATAGAAACCTATGGAACGGTAGATGAACTCAATTCCTGGATTGGGCTGATCAATGACCAGATCAGTTTTGATGCTTTAAAACCTGAGTTAAAAGAAATTCAGGACCGGTTGTTTACTATCGGATCTTCTCTTGCCACGGATAACGAAAAAGAGTCTAAACTGAAATTGCCGGACCTTTTTGACACGGATATCACCTTGCTTGAAAAAAAGATTGATGAAATGACAGCGGCCCTGCCTGTAATGAAATCATTTATTCTTCCTGGTGGGCATGTAATTGTTTCCTCCATACATATCACGCGTTGTGTTTGCAGGCGTGCTGAACGCCTTGCGGTGAACATGCAACAAAATGGGCTGTTTGTTGATGCAACCCTGATCAAATATCTGAACAGGTTGAGTGATTATCTTTTTACGCTTTCAAGATTTATTGCACAACAACTGGGAGCAGAAGAAATTCCGTGGAAAGCAAGGATAGCACCCCAGTAGCCCCGGAGGCAGATGATTTATGGTAATAAGAAAGCTGTTAACTCATTCTCCCATCCTTCATCGTCAGCATACGGTCGCTTAACTGTGCCAGTTCCTCATTATGTGTTACAATTAAAAAAGTCTGATTGAATTCCTTTCGAAGTTCGAAAAATAAATGGTGCAGTTCTTTTGCATTTGCAGTGTCAAGATTACCTGTTGGTTCATCAGCAAATACAATATCAGGATTGTTGATGAGGGCACGGGCAACGGCCACTCTTTGTTGTTCCCCGCCAGAAAGCTGACCAGGTTTATTATGAAGTCTGTCCTTTAATCCCAGAATGTTTAGCAGTTTAATAGCTCTTTCTTTTACATCTTTTTTATTGGAGTTGATCCATCCTGCTATACAAACATTTTCCAGCGCAGTGAATTCGGGTAATAAATGATGAAACTGGAATACAAAGCCTATTTTTTTATTCCGGAAATTTGATAACTGGTCGGCCGATAACCCTTTGCGTTCCTGCCAAGGGATTTTTGAATCCGTTACCATTGCATTTCCCAGTGTATCATGCCATCCTACCGGCCTGCCTGAAAAAAAACTGAAGACCTCAAATGGTATCAGCCTGGCTAATGAACGGTTAATGCAATTGATCAGCCGGGGTTTTGAATAATCTCTTGATATCATCAGTTTTGTGCCCGTAAGGTATTTTCCTATTGACCTCCCGGTAAGCCCCTCCAGCAGTGTGTAATAAATAAATAAGATAAGGATGCCGAGGATGCCCATTACAGCCATTAGGTTGATTTCTGCTAAAGAAGGAATGTTTTCCAGAAGAAAATTAAAAAGATAGTAGTTAATAACCGAGATGATGGTGATATCGATCAGCCAATTGATCAACCTTTTCCACCAGGGAGCCGGTTTGATATTCAGGGAAGGCCTGCTTTCTAACCTTACCCCGCTGATCTCCACCATCCCATGATCGGCATTGTCCAGCGTACCCAGTATGTGTAATAAAGTAGATTTACCGGAGCCCGAAGGTCCCACAATGCTAACGATCTCCCCTGCATGGATGTCTATATCAACGCCTTTCAACACCTCCACGGGTCCGTATCTTTTATGAATATTCCTTGCTGACAGCATTTCTATACTGGTTGAATGGGTTCAAATATCCTTAAACAATACCGCAAAGCAAAGTTCGTTCTATGCTTTTTAAACAACATTTGGAAAATTGCTTAATAAAACTACATTTGCGAAAAATTTGAAGGGTTTGATGAGGATACTGGCACAGTAATTATTCTTCAACTTTTTCTACAGTAACAATAAAATTTAAGCACGATGTTTTGGACTTTAGAATTGGCATCCTATCTTGAAGAAGCGCCCTGGCCGGCTACTAAAGATGAACTGATCGACTACTCTATCCGTTCAGGAGCTCCCATTGAAGTGATAGAAAATCTCCAGGAACTGGAAGATGAAGGAGAAGTCTACGAAAGTATTGAAGACATCTGGCCTGACTATCCATCCCAGGAAGACTTTTTAT
>CBIHLW010000397.1:0-3277 GCA_966210755.1 uncultured bacterium | reverse complement strand
TTTCTGGATGGCTTCCGTCATTTTTATGGAAGCTGTAAGGATTACTGTATGCTGGGTTTATTGCCTTCTTACCTGGAAAGAGGCGGGTCATCGCTGGTATACATGACAGACCACCTGATAAAGGAAAGCGGCCATCCGCTCAGTGGATTTTACCTTGATGAAACATCAAGGCTGGATGCAACCATTCAAACACTTGAACAGCAGGCACAAAAAACCATCCTTATTGGGGTAACCTATGCATTGCTTGATTTTGGAAGAAAGTATCCGCAACACCTAAAATATTCCATTGTAATGGAAACCGGTGGAATGAAGGGAAGACATAAGGAAATTACCCGCCATGAATTGTACCAGGAATTCCGGGACAATTTTAATGTCACGGACATTCATGCGGAATATGGGATGACGGAACTATTATCCCAGGCCTATGGGATCAATGGTAAATTCTTTTCTCCACCCTGGATGAAAGTGCTCCTGAGAGATGAAACCGATCCATTGAACACCTTACCAGCCAATACAGCCGCAACGGGAGCCATTAATATCATTGACCTGGCTAATATGTATTCCTGCAGTTTTATTGCCTCCGACGATATAGGCAGAACTTACCCGGATGGAAGTTTTGAGGTACTAGGCAGAATGGACAATTCCGATATAAGGGGTTGCAGTATGCTTGTTGTTTGATTAATTTGGGAAAAGGTATGATACAGAAGCTTTGTAATTTTACCCCTGATAAGGCAACCTTATTGTGCCCCTTCCGTATTAAAATGTAATCTATCCGGATTGGAACAATTGCAAGATATCATTGCTGGTTGTGTTCACAACAACCAAAAGGATCAGCGATTCCTTTATGAGAAATACTATGGGTATTGTTTAAAGACCGTTTTCAGGTATATCTACCGCTATGATAAAGCTGTTGATGTGGTGAATGATGGCTTTGTTAAGGTCTTTCGCAATTTTTCAAAATTCCAATACAACAACACAGAAAATCTTGAAATGATCCTGATGGGATGGATGCGGATGATCATGATCAATACCGCGATAGACCAGTTGAGGAAAAAAAATTTTTTACCCGAAATAGGTGATATCGCGGATAATATCTGGCTGGTGGACAGAAGCCAGCAGTCGGACCAGGCTTTGATGTATAAAGAATTGATAAAAGAAATCAAGAAGCTTCCTCCATCTTACAGAACCGTATTTAATTTATATGTGATAGATGGATTTACCCACCAGGAAATTGCCAATCAGCTGGGCATTTCGGTTGGTACTTCAAAATCAAACCTTTCAAAAGCCAGAGTGCTGTTACAAAAAATAATTAAAAACAACGACCTGCAAAAGGGTGTATGCAATTTGTAAATAACGATATGGATGATATGTTGAGAAAGGCGGCGGAGCATTATCCCCTTGATACCAGTGGTGCGGACTGGAACAAAATAGCACTTGCTCTTCAAAATGGTGAACAGGAAGTGAAGGTGGTAAAGAAAAACAGCAACAGGGGACGATTTCTCTGGTTATTGTTATTGCTTCCATTAGGGTTGGTTTGTAATCGTTATTTCGGAACAGGCTGGGACAATTCTCCAATAGAACCGGTAGTTGCTAAACAGTCGGAAGTAAACGAACGGCCTGCAGTTCCCATACCTGCAACCGGAAAACAAGCTCCTGAAAAACCTGCTAACGGTTTAGAACAACAGCACCAGGCAGTACTTAAGAATGAAAGGAAAATGCCTGATGATGATTACCGTACCGGTAAAGATCAAAATTCATTTTATAATAATCGAGTACCGGTAACTGATATAAGCAACGCTACTGCAAATAAAAAAACACACACCATCGGTGCAAATACAGAAGCGCAAATAAAAATCAGCACAGGCGCCGGTGTGGTTATAGCAAGCGAGCGCCCAACGGAACCTAATCCGGGATCGGCAATGTCTTCTTCAAATGGAACGGCCATTTCTTCAGAAACCAGCAGGCCGGCAAAGTATTTTGCTGAAAATTTCAGGAAGCATGCCGGCATGGATGGAATCATGGCCGGTAATCAAAAGGAGATAAGGAATACCTTATTACAAAATTTTGATTCCACCATTGAAGCAAACAGGAAGCAACCCGGTAAAGTGAAGGATTATAGATTCTATGCCGGTATCATGGGCGGCATTGATGCCACTACTATAAAATTCCAGAAGGTGGAAAACCTTGGTTTTGATTATGGTGCTTTGGCCGGTTACAGGTTCAATGAAAAGTGGAGCATTGAAGCAGGTGCTTTTATAAGTAAAAAATTATACTATACGGACGGGGAATATTTTAACAGCAAAGGAATTTACCTGCCACCAAATACAAAGATAAGCGAGGTGTCGGGCAAATGCATCATGTGGGATGTGCCCATTAGCGTACGTTATAACTTTAAAAGCAATGAAAGGCGTGAATTGTTTTCAACCATTGGCCTGTCATCTTATTTCATGAAGAAGGAAGCCTATGAATATGTGTATTATTATAACAGTTCAGGAACTTCATCAACCCATTACAGGTCCTACAAAAATTCCTCCCAAAACCTGTTCTCTGCACTTCAGCTCACTGCAGGTTATACATATAAAATTGCCAATATCGGTAGCCTGAGGATAGAGCCCTATCTCAGGATCCCTGTTGCGGATATGGGAGTTGGAAAATTACCTTTAATGAGCACAGGTATTCATATTGGCCTGACCAGAAAATTGTATTAGGATGGTATTGGTACACCGCGTTTGTTCAATTTAATGTTTTCCATTTATATTTATTCTATTCATTTAATGTGATCAGATCGCTGGTAAATACATGGACCATTCTTGAAAAGAAGGAAAAAAGACAATTCAGTAAACTGATGTTCTTTGATATTGTAATCAGCCTGCTCGATATCTTATCCCTTGCACTGTTACTATGGATCGTTAAGCTTTATCTTGAATCAACACCTGGTACATCTGCATTGCTGCCCTCCTGGGCCCGGCAGGCAGATCCTGTTTATTTTATTGTGGTCTTCTTTATTCTTTTTATCATTAAAAACCTATCCGCTTTTTATATAACAAAAGCGCAATTTCAGCTGGCAGCCCGTGTGGCTACAAGAATTTCAGCCAATAACCTGGAAGCATATCAACTTGGGGACTTTAATGAATACATAAATGTAGATTCATCCGTACAGGTAAGAAAGATCGGTTTCCAGCCTTTTGAATTTTGCCAGTACATGCTTTCAGGAATGCAACAGATCATTACCCAGCTTACACTGGTTGGCATTACTATTGTTGCCATCCTTCTATTT
>CBIHLW010000396.1:0-3278 GCA_966210755.1 uncultured bacterium | reverse complement strand
TCCGGTAAATGCTTCTACCAGTGGTGCTTCTACGCTGCCGGCAATATAAAATGTTTTTGTAAGTGTATCATTGAAAAGATAATGATCACCTGTGCCGCTAATGCTTACCGGATCAATTGAATAAACTTTTATTGTATGGGCTCCTGAAGCGTTGATACTGGCAGCTGCAAGATTAAGTGTAGCAGTAGCTTCTCTTTGAAGATTCAATCCATTGAAGGTACCTGTTTGCAATGCGCCGTTATCTATGCTGTAAACGATCTTTACGGAAGAAACAGTTTCCGTGCCTGCATTTCTTATAGTAACCGAAGGAATCACTTCTCCATTACAAACAATGGCTGCAGGTTGTGCAATGGCCTGTATGGCAATATCCCGATCAAACAGGGATGCTATGTTGATGTTATCAATAAATACATTATTCCCTTCCCTGTTGGTGTTCCTGATCATTACACTTATACTTCCATTGGCCAGTAAGGTACCGCCAATAGCGACCCTTTCATTTCTCCAGTCGGCCGCGTTTGCAAAATTAAATGGAGTGGATGAACTGCCTGAAGTGGAAAGTTCATTGCCCCATTTCTTATACACGCTGGTGAAAGTATTGCCGCAATCCGTTGATACCAGAACACTCAGCGTATCAAAATAATTTGGATTGGGATAATTTTTATGCGCCAGGTCAAACCTGATGATCAGAGAATCTGCATTGGCTACATTAATGAATGGCGACCTGAGATCATCTGTTTCATTGTGCGAAACGTTGGTATAGTTATCTATGAAAGCGGCATTATTACTATTTCTTCCTGGTTGTTTTCTTATCCAGGTATTTGCTCCATCCGGATTGTTGATCTGCCACCCGGCGGGAGGGAAGAAAACCTCGAATCCTTCTGTCAAAGGCGGGTTCACCAGATTTACAACACTGAATGTTTTTGACAGGGTATCATTTGTTGTAATGATATCGCCGCTTCCTCCTGATGAAGTTGGATTAAAAGTAAAGGCGGTGATATTCCTGTTGCCACTGCTCATGGCAGCAGACTGATTTAAGGCAACCGTAACGCTTGCACCCGGAGCAAGGTTCTGTGAAGTGAACGTACTGGTAACAATAGCACCATTATCTATCCTGTATCCTACCTCAAATCCCGTTATGGTCTCAGCTCCGCTGTTGAGAACCGTTACAGTTGGAGTAATAAGCGGTGAACAGGCAGTTGTTCCGGGATTATTGATAGATACTAGGCGAATATCTCTTTGCGACTGCTTCTGGATATTGATGTTATCAATATAAATATTATTTCCCCAGCGGCTGGTATTTCTGAAAACAACTATCACATTGGGATTACTGAGCAGGGCGCCTGAAATACTGATCAACTCACTTCTCCAGTCAGCCAATTCAGGTGTCAGGTAATTGGTGGCGCCTGCACCTGCAGTAGCCAGTGCCGGTCCCCATTTTTTATAAACTGTTTGAAAGCTGGCCCCGCAATTATTTGAAACCAGAACAGAAAGCGTATCATAAAAATCAGGATTCGCGAAATATTTATGAGCAAGATCAAAACTGATATTCATTGTGGTGGCGCCGGTGGTAGAAATGGCGGAACTTCTGAAATCATCAATATGATCTGTATAGTCATCCGTGAAATTGTCGATCCAAATGGAGCCCGAACTATTGCGGCCAATATTTTTTCTTTGCCATTGCGAGGGGTCTCCATTATAATTTATACTGGCCCATCCGGATGGAGGAAATCCGGCTGCTTCAAATCCTTCTGTTACCGGCATTGTTACCGTTGGCAGGAAAGTAACTGATGATGTAGCCGCATTATTTGCATTATTTCCATCTGCCACACCATTGGGAAGTGTTGTGCTTACGGTGAGTGAATTTAATCCTGTAGCCAGGTTAATGGCAGGGAGGTTTACGCTGGTGCTTGTACCGGATGCAAGACTTCCCGTCCAGACAAATGGTGTTTGTGGTGTTCCATTCAGGTTTAGTGTGATGGTAACCGTTGTTAAGGTGGCTGAGCCGAAATTTTTAAGTGTTACTACCGGGTTCACCGTGGATGCACAAACAAATCCTCCGTTTGCCGGAGTAAGGATGGCTGAGATACCGGCATCGTTAGGTTCTGGCGTTAATGCCTCACAACCATTTGAAATGATAAGAGTATTTCTGTCTGCTGAAGAATTCAGCGCCGCTTCCATTCTTGTAACCTGGTTATGGGTAAACAGGAGCATGCACCGGTCATCGGCATAATCCATATGGTTCTGCCACATAACTCCAGGCGCTGCCGGACTGCAATTGTCAAGAATCGGGGGGAAATCCGTACAACCAAAATTGGGTCCGTCGGTTGGCGGGGTATCAGCACAACCATCAGTTAATGTACAGGTAGGGTTGCCGTTGTTATTAGGTCCCCAGGTATGATCGAGATTGAAATAATGCCCGATCTCATGAACAGCGGTCTTGCCCTCGTTGAAACTTTCATAATGATAGCCACCACTTCCTTCACCAGGACCTGATCCGAAAGCCCTGTAGTCAACAACATAACCTATATTCTGATGTCCCGGAGGCCAGGTGCCGGGTTTATAGGAAAATCCAAGTGTACCTGACATTCCAAAATTCACCACCCACATGTTGAGATAGTTTTGGGTGTTCCATGCAGGAGCAACCGTACTTGGATGGGAAGGGTCGGATGAAAAGTCGGTATTGTTAATGATCCTTACAATACCTGTGGTGGCCGCATTGGCTGGTGTTCTTTTGGCCAGACAAAAACGGATCTGGCTTCTTGCATAAGATGTTCTGAATGGTTCATAAACCCTCATGCTGTCACCGGCCGGTGCTCCGCCATAATACCAGTTCAACGTATCCAGTTGTCTTTGCACCACCGCATCTGTTACCACGGTGGGATCGGGGAGGGCAATATGCACCACCACCGGAATATTTATGATAGCAGCTGTTTTGAATAAACGTGCCGCAGGATCATTCATCAGTTGTCTTACCTTATCGTCCAGTTGTCTTCTGGTGTTTTCATACCTGAGTTTTGCCTGCGGGTCCCGGCTGAACAACTCCTGCATTTTTTCTTCAGTAATGCATTTTTTTATTTGTTGTGCAGTGGTTGAAAAACTAAAAAGGGAAAGCAGGGCAAATACAAGGGAAATAGATTTTTTCAAAACAGTTAGGTTTAATGATACAATCCGGAATATTTATGCTAGTTATGGGCTTACAATAATAATTAATACATTCCTTATTTTTTAAAAAAGATGATGGGAAGCCAATTATTACCTTCAGCGTGATTCATTCATAA
>CBIHLW010000395.1:0-3298 GCA_966210755.1 uncultured bacterium | reverse complement strand
ATATCATCCCTGTTAATAACATCAATGATTGCCCATGCCCAGTGAATGCCGGCAAGTGCTGCTCCAATAATAATAAGGATATCACCGGCCTGGTCGCCCGATGATTTCATTCCAATTGCCAGAAACAATACTATGGCGCTTATTATGGCAAGGATAAAATTGGGGTGTCTAAGATTTTTCATATACAGGTTTTAGGGATCATCAGCTTCACAACATGAACGGCCTCCGGAAATAATAGCTAAAATTCTATGCCATTTGAATGCTGCAACCCGGATTGAAGCCCTGCAATAAAATATGTTATTAAGTATCCAGATAGGAGGGAGGTACTTCTTTTGCTTCCTTTTTTATAATAAATACAGCCGTTTGTTTTGGTTTTATGCCTTCACCCGAATGCAATGCATACATTTTTGTGAACTCAGCTCCAAAATACAGGATCATGGAAGAATAATACACCCACACCAGAATAAGGATAATGGAAGCCGCGGTACCGTATACCACGCCTATATTGCTTTGCCCGAGGTAGAATCCAATCAAAAATTTCCCGACAAGAAATAGCATGGCTGTGAATGCAGATCCGATCCAGGCATCACGCCATGCGATCCTGGCATCGGGCAAAACTTTATAGATCACCGCAAATAATGCAGTGATCACAGCCAGAAGGATGAGCGAATTAAGCAGGTTGAAATATTCATTATTTGGAAATTTTTCGAGGATCTTTTTATTAACCAGGGTGAGCAGAGCGTTGATGATCAGGGATACCAGTAATAAGAATCCCAGCCCCAGAACCAGGGAAAATGAAAGCAGCCGGTTCAAAATAAATTTCAGCCAGCCTCTCCGGGGTTTTGATTTTACAGACCATATAAAGTTGATGGAACTTTGGATTTCTGTAAAGACCCCGGTAGCGCCGATAAAAAGCATAACTGCTCCAATAATGGCACCTGTGGTGGAATCATAACCCTCGCTTGCATTCGTCAGGATATCCTGGATCTGCAGGGCGGCATCATTTCCTATCAGGTCCTTAAACTGTTCATAAATCCTTCCCTCAGAAGCTTCCTTTCCATAAAAGAAACCTGAAAGAGAAATGACAAAGAAAAGCAGGGGCCCGAGGGCAAAAATGGTATAATAGCTTAAAGAAGCACTGAGTTTAAAAGCATTATCATCATCAAAAGCTATCGCTGATCTTTTGAGTAGATGTGAAAATATCCGGAGTTTTTTCATTCGATCTATTCATGAATAAATGTGCCATGTAAGTAACACAAATTTATTTTAAAGACTTTCATGTAGAAATTACTACACAGAAAACTGGTAAGAATTCGGTAAAACCAAAGCTGCGCTGTAAAAAACAGCTGGCAGTATTTTTTTAATAACTAATGAAACAACTTGAGATTCATGAGAAGTATCCTTTACATAATAGCAGTTATCCTGATCATTGGATGGTTGCTCGGAGTTTTTGCTTATAGTGCTTCGGGCCTTATCCATATTCTGATTGTTCTGGCAGTGATTGCCCTGTTATTAGGGATCATCAGAAGAGCATAAAAAATTTTCAACTTTCTCATATACACGGTCCATTCTATCAGCAAGGCTACAGTTCTCTACTGTAGCCATTTTTTTGAAAGTAAATAGGCTGAATTCTTATTATAATGGTGGAATGGCTGATAGATTCATAACCATCAAACGCAAAGATTTTCCGGGGTCTTAGAGGTGATAATGAGCTTAGGAGGGCATTGGGTTATTGCCAGTCAGTAAATGCCAGTTTACTCATGCTATTGGAACATTCCCTGCATACTCTGGCACATTGCTGAAACATCTCGTCCTTCTGTGCATCGCATATTTCTGCACATTCTTCGCAAATTCCAACACAAAGCAGGGCCATCCGGTTAATGTTTTGCGAACTGCTTTTTAGTGCATGAAAGGTACCCATACAAATGAATGCACATTCATCAATAACTTTTGTGATTTGTTTTGACAAACTGGTTTTGATACCAGTTATTTTAACAAGCAGGTTCTCACAATTGATCCATGCTTCAAGACAGGTTCGGGAATGATAGCTTGTAATTGTCATGGCTCTCTTTTATAAGACTTTTTTTGAATTGCTTCCACATCTTTTATGAACCGGGTTAGCTTTGAATCATTATAAATACCATAAGCGTCAACTATGGTTCCCCTGGTTCCGTCACTGGTTTCAATGATATAAAGAATGGCATTATCATCAGGATCAGATTCTCCTTCGAACCGGTAAAAATTTACAATTCGTATTTCTTCCGGCTTATAGCAACCTGAATTCTGAAGAGATTGAAGTCCATTATCCGTAATCTGAAAATCCTCATTATATCCCTCATTGATCATCCTGTTCAAACAGGTAGCCAGACTTTTCATATACGGCATACTGTTATTTTCGTTAATGATCATGATTGAAACGCTTTATTTACAGATTAAAATAGCTTGCCAAAAAATTTAAACCGCCCAACTCGCTGTATCAAATCAGATGAGTACATAATTCCACACAAAGCCCTGCCTCAGCAGGCAGGGCTACAGATATAACATTATAAAATGGCCACTAATTAATGAGATGCCTGATGCATATCCCTCAGCCTTTTCACTTCATCATGTCCGGCTTTCAAAGAAGCCTTTTGCCTCACGATCAAATCCCTTAATGATGGTTCCCAATCGATGTCAGCATTTAGAGCGGTGTCATAAGCTTTTTGAGCGGCATCTTCACCAAACTCACAATTGCTTAATACTGTTTTACGGTCATGTCCTGTAACAGTTGCTTTCAGATCCATCCAAACCCGGTAAATCTTACCTGAATTTGTGGTTCCGTCCGATGGGTCTCCACCCAGTCTTGAAACTTCAGAGGTCAGTTCCTGGGCATATTGCCTGCTTTCGGTTATATAACGCTGAAATAAGGACCTGAGGTCAGCATCTTCATCTTTCAACTCATCAATTGCTTTTTCATATCCAACCACCCTGTCATGATTGATGCGGATAAGATCATTAAGAGCGTCTAATACTTTTTCATTTTCCATAATAGTAACATTTATGACTTGTAATGATCAAAAAATCGTACCTGAATTATTGGGAAATAAAAATGTAAAAAAATATAAAAAGTAAATGCTTCCAGATTCAAGGGTATAAAATTTATGCACAATTCTGAAATCAATACTTCTATTCTAAATTCACAATTATGGCAAAGTATTCAAAACGTGCCGGGGAGAAGGTGGAAAAAGCTATGCATGAAAAAAAACGGGGTCAATTAAAAAGTGGCGGAAGCGGCAAAAAAGTTAAATCACGGGCTCAG
>CBIHLW010000394.1:0-3302 GCA_966210755.1 uncultured bacterium | reverse complement strand
GGTATTGTATCCCACGATAAGTAATCTTCTCTGCAGATTTTGATTTTGACTGATGGCTCCTGCAGATGCCACATTCTGATCTCCAAACGAATTGGTTTCGGGATCCAGACCGGATTCTTTATGGAATGGAGAAAAGAATACAAATGGATTCTGAACAGTGAAGTACATCCGCAGATTAACTCCTGCATTTTTTATCAGGCTTTGACTGAAGTTGTAGCCAAGCGATATTGTGCGCACCTTCAGGTAAGATGCATCAAAATAACTGAGCGTGGAGCCGTACTTGGGATTATCATTACTGATGATGCCGCCTGGTTTGGGATATTTTGCACCGGTATTATCCGGCGTCCAGTAATCCACATCCAAATTATTTCTTCGTCCGCTCAACAGATTCAGATAGCCACTTGAACCATGTATGGAACTAAAGAGAATGCCACCTTTCCTGTATACACCCACAATGCCCAGGTCAAATCCTTTATAAGCAACACGGGTATTAAAGCCGCCCTGAAAATCGGGATCAACATCAATTACCTGCCTGTCGGCAGGACCGATAGCCCTTACTGGTGTTCCATCAGGATTGAAAGCTCCGGTATATTCCACTTTTATCATACCAACATTTCCACCCGGTTCAAGGATATTCATATAGTTTTCAGCGCTATCCTTTGCAGTGGACCATAACCCTATCCGGTTATAATCATAAATAGCATTGATGTTATGTCCTACAAACCACCAGTTGGCCTCATCCCTGCTTTGTCCGGAAGCCAGTGATGTTAGTTCGTTCCGGTTTGCATAGAAATTTATCCCGGCGTCCCAGGTCCAGCCGTTCATATTATCGATAATGGTACCGTTCAGGCTCAATTCTATTCCTTTGTTTTCGGTAGATCCGATGTTGGCCGTGTAGCCTGTTACACCGGATGTTGGAGGCAAACCAAGACCCAGAAGAATGTCTTCGGTTTTGGTTATATAATACTCAATGGTTCCGGAAAGACGATTGCTCAGGATAGAAAAGTCAAGACCGAAGTTCAATGTCTTTGAAAATTCCCATCCCAGATCTTCATTTGGAAGTTGTGAAACATAATAACCTGTGCCATAGCTGGAGGGACCAAAATTGTATGGCCTTGTACTCAATAATCCCAGGGTGGAATAGGGAGCGATGGCCTGGTTTGAGGTTTGTCCTAATCCTGCACGCAGTTTAAGCGTATTGATAAAACCTGCTTCTTTCATAAAGGACTCTTTGGCTATATTCCATCCAACAGATACTGCTGGATAGGTATGCCATTTATGTCCTTCAGCCAGACGGGAAGATCCATCTGAACGCACAGTTGCCGAGATCATATAGCGATTGTCGTAGGCATACATCACTCGGCCCATTACTGACATGAGTCCCCATAACTGATAATCCTGATTGGCAGGATTTACAGTTATCTGTCCTGATGCCTGTCCAAGATTATAGAATTGAAAAGCATCGGCAGGTATGTCCTGCGCCGACAGGTTTGACCTGTTATATTTACTTTGCTCCATGGAATACAAAGCCACTGCATTCACACTATGTCTACCGGCAAAATTCCGGTCGAAACTTAAGATGTTTTCAAGCGTCCAGTGATAGGTGTTCCTGTTATCAACAGAAGCAGATGATATGGTATTTGGATTCAACCCGTCGCCCACACCCTGCCCTGTATAAACACCACCATTCAACTGTATATAATCAAGGCCAAGGTTTGCCCTGTACTTTAATCCTTCCAGGAACGGAGCTTTTACCTCACCGTATATGGCATTGTAAGAAGCGAAGCCACGGTTTTCATTTAGCCACTGGTCATTTTCAGTTAACCTTTCCACCACTTCCCTGGTATACACAAACTGGTTGTCCAATATCATCCGGACAGATCTTTTGAGTGTACCATCGGGATTATAAGGATCGGAAATAGGTGTCATGCTCAGGGTATTGTATAAGCCTACCTGGTTACCCTCACTCTGGTTGTAGTTGTTATAGGTTGTAAAGCCAAAACGAAACAGTCTTCCCACCTGCTGTTCAAGTGAGCCCCTGAATGAATAGCGCTCATATTGCTGAGTGGGAAGAACGCCCTGATTGAGGTAATAACCGATACCGAAATTATAGTTGCCGGTTTCCGTACCGCCTGAAAGGCTCACGTTGTGATCTGATACAACACCGGTTTTATAAAACAGATCCTGCCAGTCGGTATTGATATCATCAGATTCATCCTGCCCATTTGTGTATTGGCCTGCTGCTGCACGAAGTGCTGTAAATGCAGGACCGTCCATCATGGGATATTTTGAAAAAACTGTTTGCGCTCCGTGGTAGGCATTATAGTTTATCTGCGGCTTACCGCTTCTGGTGCCTTTATCAGTAGTAATGAGTATAACACCGTTTGCGCCGCGTGAACCATAAATGGCCGTAGCGGAAGCATCTTTAAGAACCTCTACACTCTTTACATCATTTGGATTGATGTCGCCCAGTGAACCCATAAAAGGAATACCATCCAAAACAATCAAAGGGTTATTGTCTGCACTGAGCGAACGTATACCCCTGATCCGTATTTGCATGGTAGCGCCAGGACGTGTTGAAGTTTGCGACATTTCCACACCGGCCAGACGGCCCTGTAATGCCTGAGAGATATTGGGGGCCGGAACTTCACGCATTTCTTCCCCATTAATTGATGCCACCGAACCGGTTATAGCCTCTCTACGCTGGGTACCATAACCAACAACCACAATGTTCTCCATGTCCGTTGCGGACATAGTGATAGTAAGGTTTTGAACTGCCTGTCCGTTTACAGGAATTTCTTTGGATGGATAACCCACTGAAGAAATCACCAGTGTGCCATTGGAAGGAGCAGTGATCTGATATTCTCCATTGGCATTGCTGGTAGTTCCCTGCATGGTTCCTTTAACTACAATTGAAGCATTGGCCACTGCTTGTCCTTTTTCATTGGTGATGCGGCCTTTCACCAACATATTGTTTTGAGCGTAAACATTCAAAACCAAAAATGCAGAGAATAAAAGCAATGCTATTGCCTTTACTTTTTCCAAAAGCAGGTTGGACAAGGTTGACGCTTTTGGCAGAATTGGCGTAACCGGAATTTTCATAACTAATGTTTTTGGTTCATTTTTTAATAATCAATGAATGGTTTTAAGGAAAATTGAATTCAAAAACAGGGTATGGCAACTAATCAGGTGCCTGCGTTTTCTTTCGGGGGAATGTTTGCGCTGCTGATATCAGGTAAGAGTTGGGAAATGCGCCGGGTGTGTATGGAATTAAAATTTACCCTGGCGGTAGTAAATAAAAG
>CBIHLW010000393.1:0-3330 GCA_966210755.1 uncultured bacterium | reverse complement strand
AACATTAATTATATTTAGGCATGAATAAATGGATTTCATTCTGTTTGATAATGATTTCCTGCGGTAGTGTGTTTGGGCAAAATACTATTGGTTTACCCCAGATTATCAATTTTCATAATAATGATTTTAAGGGTGGCAGCCAGACCTGGGATATAAAGCAGGACGCTGCCGGCAGAATGTATTTCGCCAATAATGAAGGACTGCTCACTTTTGATGGCACTTACTGGAAACTCTATCCCCAGCCCAATAAAACCATTCTTCGTTCTATCGCCCTTTCCGGCAACCGGATATATGCAGGCGGACAGGATGAACTGGGTTTTTTTGCGCCCGATAGCCTGGGCATTTTAAAATATACATCTTTAAAAAACCTCATTCCCGAACAGTACAGAACTTTTACGGATGTATGGGAAGCGGAAGTGTTTAACCAGTCCATTTTCTTTAGGACCTGGGACCGCATATTTGAATTCAAAAATGATTTGATCCAGACCTATCCTGCTAAAACAGGCTGGCATATCATGAAAAAGGCCGGTGATAAACTCATTGCCCAGGATAAACAAAAAGGCCTTTTTCAGTTCATTAATAATAAATGGCAACCCCTGGGTGGTTCCAATGTGAATTTTGAAATTACCGGGGTGGTAGATATTGGAGAGGACAGTCTTTTGATAAGTTCCCTGGAAGGCGGACTTTATATATATGCCAATGGTGTGGTTACCAAAAAAAATACCGGTGCGGATCAAAGTTTTTACCGCAACCACATTTATTGTCTGGAGAAGATCAACAGCAGTGAGTTTGTTGCGGGCACTACATCTGAGGGTTGTATTGTGATCAACAGAGATGGTGAAACGATTCAGCAGATAGCAAGGCAGGAGGGTTTGCAAACCAATAATGTACTTTCAATCTTCCTGGATAAGAATAATAATTTATGGACCGGTCTTGATAACGGCATCAGCTTCGTGGCCTACAATTCGGCCATTAAATATATTAAACCCGGAAAGCCTGAAGAGTTATCAGGGTATTCCGTGAAGGTTTTTAATAATGAATTGTATGTGGCCACATCAGATGGCGCTTATGTTGCACCTCTTTCCAAAACCGCAAAGGACCTGAGTTTTTCCAAGGGTAATTTTCAAAAGCTTGAAAACAGCAGCGGGCAAACATGGCGTCTTGATGAGGTGAACCAGGAATTATTGCTTGGGCACCATAATGGCAGTTTTCTTATAAAGAATAAAAAGTTGTTTCAGCTTACAAAAGATGCGGGCGCCTGGATATTTGTGCCAACTTCTTCCGTGTCACCATCAAAAAGGATCCTGGCGGGAACCTATGTTGGACTTTCCATGCTGGAATACAACAATAATGGTTTTTTGAACCTTGGTGAGATCAGCGGCATGTATGAGTCGCTCCGTTTTTTGACCATTGATAATGATAACAACATCTGGGCTTCACATCCTTACAGGGGAGTGTATAGAATTAAGCTGGCGCAGGATGGAAGATCGTTTACACATGAATTGTTCACTGAAAAAGACGGGCTGCCTTCCACACTTCGTAATAATGTATACAGGATCATGAACAGGGTAGTATTCGCCACGGAAAAAGGTATTTATGAATTTGATGCTGCCAGCAAAAGATTCATTCCCAGTAAACAGTTATTCAACATTTTTGGTAAGGCCGGCATCCAGTACCTGAATGAAGATGCAGATGGAAATATTTGGTTTTGCGAGGATAAAAAAATAGGTGTGGTAAGTTTTGACCGGAATAAAAATCATTCGATCACCTATTTTCCTGAATTAACCGGAAAGATCCTGTCAGGATTTGAATACATCTATCCATACGACAGGGAAAATATTTTCATAGCTTCCAATTCAGGGATCATCCATCTCAATTATAAAAAATATATTTCAGCGCCCCTGAAGCCAGGCATTTTATTGACCCAGGTAAAATTGTCGGAAAAACTGGACAGCCTGATATTTGGCGGCTATTTTAACCAGCATGGGGATACCTCATCCTGGATCAGCGGACAGGAGGAATTGCGTTTTCCCAGTAGTAATAATTCTTTTCATTTTGAATTCAGCTCACCCGTATTCGGGCTTCAGAATAATATTGTTTATAGTTACCGGCTGAAAGGATATGATAAAGTTTGGTCTTTGCCTACTTCAAAAACTGAAAAGGAATATACCAATCTCCCCGATGGCCCTTATACATTTGAAGTAAAAGCAATTGACAACCTGGGCAACGAATCAGAAACACTCAGCTATCATTTCGTGATCAGTCCACCGTGGTTTAAAACACTATGGGCATATCTGGGTTACCTGTTGCTTTTGATAGCGGCCATCTACCTTATAAATAGATGGCAGAAGAGAAAATTCCTGCGTCAAAGGGCCAGGTTTGAAGAAGAACAAAAAAGATTAAAATATATACACCAGCTGGAAGTAGAAAAAAATGAAAAGGAGATCATCAAATTACAGAATGAAAAACTGATCAATGAAATGGTGTATAAGAACAAAGAACTTGCCGACGTAAGCATGCACCTTGTTGAACGAAGCGATGCCCTTATAAAAGTGAAAGATGAACTGCAGCAGCTCCACAAGAAAACCGGCGGAAACCATGATGTAAAAAGAGCCATTCAGCTGGTAAATGAAATTGAAAGGAATAATTCAAGCTGGGAACAGTTTGCCGCGCATTTCGATGAGATCAATAATGACTTTATAAAGAAACTTAAGACCCGTTATCCCAATCTTACCAGTACTGATCTGAAGGTATGTACCTATTTGCAGTTAAAACTGGCTACCAAGGAAATTGCCCAGATGATGAATATCACGGTACGAGGTGTTGAGATCAGCCGTTACCGGTTAAGAAAAAAATTAAACCTGTCCAGGGGAAAAACCCTGAACGGTTTTTTAAATGAAATTCATGAGGGTACGGAAGTGGTGGGGTAGGCAGCCGATAGCCAATGGCCTATGGCCTGGAAAGCAGCCTGTCAATGGAGTAAGATCCTGAACCGCCTGCCATCAGGGCGGTGCAAAGGCCAATGGCCAATAGGTGAAACTCAAATCCTTCTCCTGCCTGGCTGCCCATCCAGTTCATAAATAATCCATACTGTAAATGGCTAGTTACGATCATGCCAATAAATAGCACGATCATTGAAGCGCCTAAAAATCTTCCCATACATCCAAAAAGGATAAGTAATGAACCTGCAATCTGAAGAAAGATCACATTAAAAGCAAGTAACCAGGGAAGTCCTTCAATTGCTGTAAGGTATTGCATTGAGTTGTTAAAACCCATACCACCAAACCACCCAAAGGCAAGCTGGCATCCATGAGGTAACATTACCAGGGC
>CBIHLW010000392.1:0-3335 GCA_966210755.1 uncultured bacterium | reverse complement strand
AAACAAGATTTACCGAATTGAATTTATTCAGGTCATAATTCATATTCATCCTGAAATTCGGCCGGAAATTTTTATTTACATACTGTGAAGTATTATTAAAATGTTTGCCAGTCCGTGTATTCTCGCGGTTGGAAAATCCCCCGCCCTCTACCCTGTTATAACCAAAACCTGTATTGATATTCAGATTAAAACCTCTTTTACGGTAATTGAAACTTCCGTTTCCTCCGGCCTGTCCCCTTGTGCCGGAATAAACAGACAGGCGGCCGCTCAAACCAATGCTGCCTTTTTTGGTAGTGATATTGATCACGCCCCCCTGCTCATTGGCAAATTGGGGAGGCGGATTGGTCATTACTTCGATCTTTTCAATTGAACTGCCAGGCATGGATTCAAGCAGGTCCTGTAATTGTTCAAGGTTCAATTCAACGGGTTTATCATCTACCAGAATCCGGGGTTCTTTTCCCCGGACAAGGATCTTACCTGTGGGATCTTTTGTAACCAGGGGTACCTGGCTCAATAATTCGCCGGCATTACTTCCTTCGCTTAGTGCCGATTCCCCTGCATTGAAAATGATATTTCCTTCTTTGCTCTGGATCAGCGGTTTTTCCTGGTATATCACCACCTCGTTCAACCCGGAATGGCCAGAGGAATCCAATTTTAAAACCAGATCATTAAGGTTGAAATCAAACCTCTCCTTACGGAAATGAATGCTGTCTATGATCAATGTTTGAAATCCTGTAAATGAAACCATTAATTGATGTTGTCCAAACGGTATTCCCTGCAAATAGAAACCTCCGTTTTTATCGGTGACTGTGATCTTTTTAAAATTACTGCCGGTTAAATGAACCAGGGTAACTGTTGCTTTCTCAAGCCCCTGGCCTTTTTCATCTATCACATTTCCCAGTATCATTCCATGTTGTTGCTGGCTGACAGACTGAAGATGAAGTATCAAAACAAAGAAGGAAAGCAGCCATTTCATTGGATTCAAAGATAAGTTCAAATAGTTCTTAAAATATGCCATACTGTCACGAAAGGGCTCCGAATTGATTATCTTTGCCCGCAATATTTCCTGAATATGTTGGATTTAGCTACCAAATTGATTCCCAAGAGTGAAACCAGGCAGCATGATGAGCTTCGTCAGGGTGAGGTCTATGCTCCTTTTGACCAGGATCCCAACGCCTATAAAAAGAGATTTTATATAGAAAGTTATGGTTGTCAGATGAATTTCAGCGATAGCGAGATCGTTGCCTCCATTTTAACTAATGAAGGGTTTGGTGCAACGCGGAATTTCGCAGAGGCCGACCTCATTCTTTTAAATACCTGTTCCATCCGGGAAAAAGCGGAACAAACCGTAAGAAAGAGACTTACAGAGTTTCGCAAACTTAAAAAAGCCCGGCCAGCCACACTTATCGGAGTGTTGGGTTGTATGGCCGAGCGTTTGAAATCAAAATTTCTGGAAGAAGAAAAACTGGTTGACCTGGTTGTGGGTCCGGATGCTTACCGCACCCTTCCCCAATTGATCTCGGATGCAGACAGCGGACAAAAAGGTGTGAATGTATTATTGAGCAGAGATGAAACTTATGCCGATATAGCCCCGGTAAGATTAAACTCAAACGGCATCACGGCTTTTGTTAGCATCATGCGGGGGTGTAACAATATGTGTTCTTTTTGTGTGGTGCCTTTTACCCGCGGACGTGAAAGAAGCCGGGACGCCAATAGCATATTCAGTGAATGCAGGGATCTTTTTGAGAATGGATACAGGGAAGTGACACTGCTCGGGCAGAATGTTGACAGTTATTATTATGTGCCGGAGCAATTGCAAAACCAATCACCTGCCCATCCGGGAGAAAGGCCCGTAACATTTGCCAACCTTCTTGAAATGGTGGCAGGAATTTCACCCGATCTGCGGGTGCGTTTTTCCACCTCACATCCAAAGGATATTACTGATGATGTATTACATACGATGGCACGCCATGAAAACATCTGTAAATATATTCACCTGCCCCTGCAAAGCGGATCAACGCGTGTGCTTCAACTGATGAACAGAAGCTATACCAAGGAATGGTACAAGGCCAGGGTGGACAGGATCAGGGAAATTCTTCCCGGCTGTGGTATCAGTTCCGATATCATTGCAGGATTTTGTACCGAAACAGAAGAAGACCATAACCATACGATGGAAGTTATGCAATATGCCGGCTACGATATGAGCTATATGTTTTTTTATAGTGAAAGACCCGGAACACTGGCACAGCGAAGATATAAGGATGATATACCGGAAGAAATAAAGAAAAGAAGACTACAGGAAATTGTAAACCTCCAGGGAAAACTTTCTCACCAGAGCAATCTGAAAGATATAGGCAAAACCTTTAAGGTGCTGATAGAAGCAGATTCAAAAAAAACTGATAAGGACTGGATGGGCAGGAACAGCCAGAATAAAGTGATTGTATTTGCCAAGAAAGGTGCAGGTGACCGGCCCGGAGCATATGCATTTGTAAAAGTTACAGGTTGCACACAGGCAACATTAATAGGTGAAATTGTATAATATTTTAGAATGGATCTACAGAGTATCAAAAACAGGTTTAGCATCATTGGCAATTCACCGGCATTGAATTCTGCTTTACAGGTTGCAGTGCAGGTGGCCAATACAGACCTAACAGTTTTAATTGCAGGAGAAAGCGGTGTGGGAAAGGAAGCTTTTTCACATATCATACATAGTTTGTCTGCACGCAAGCACAACCCGTTTATTGCAGTGAATTGCGGTGCCATTCCGGAGGGGACCATTGATTCGGAATTGTTTGGACATGAGAAAGGTTCTTTTACAGGGGCCGTTGACAGCCGTAAAGGTTATTTTGAAACCGTGAACGGGGGTACCATTTTTCTTGATGAGATCGGGGAAATGCCATTGGGTACACAGGCCCGGTTGTTACGTGTGCTTGAAAGCGGGGAATTTATCAGGGTGGGTTCATCTAAAACACAAAAAACTGATGTAAGGGTTATTGCAGCAAGCAATAAAGAGTTATTGCAACTGGTTCAAAATGGAAAATTCAGGGAAGATCTTTATTACCGGTTAAATACAGTACCCATCAGAGTGCCTGCATTAAGAGACCGTAAAGAAGACATTCCACTTTTATTCCGGAAATTTTCTGTTGATTTTGCTGACCGGTATAAAACTGGTCCGGTGCAGCTCGATGATGAAGCACGATACAAACTCTCATCCTATCCATTTCCGGGTAACGTTCGTGAATTAAAGAATCTGGCAGAACAGATATCCGTTTTGTCAACTGATAAACAGGTAAACAGCAGGGAACTTGAGAAATTTATTCCAGCCAATCCCAATG
>CBIHLW010000391.1:0-3337 GCA_966210755.1 uncultured bacterium | reverse complement strand
GCCGTATAATACTCAGATGCTGTGATCCATTTCACAGCCACATTATTATCCGCCTGTTTTATCGCGGTAAAACTGATAAGATCTACCGGCCAGGAATGGCCATTGTTAATTGCACTTTTAGTAAGCCAGAATTCAGAAAAGTTTTTCACGCTGAATTCCGCATAGTATCCCTTATCATAAGGAACTATTGCAACATCATCACTATTCAAAAAAAGCCATTTACCTATATTATTATCCGCGAAATCTCCATTTTCAACGGCATCATTCACATCACTGTATTTAGAAACTCCCAACTCATAGGCTGTTGTTGGTTTAGTACAGGTATCGCAACCTGTTGCATTGATCATCTTCTCTGTTTCCGTATCAAGAAAATAAAAGCGAACGGTTGCCGAATCCGCCAGGTTTACCGTTGCCGGTTTTATAGCGATATTCCGGCTATGATAATATTGGCCGCTGTCTATGCGAACTGCGCCTGTATCAATAAATGCCTGTACATCTGTGCTACCCATACTCTGCCCATTCGGATTAACAGAAGCAATAATTTTTCCTTCCACAACAAAATCAATCCAGTTATTTCCATTAACAGCCGGTTGATTGCTTACAACACTTGTATACGGCGGCCCGTCATATATACTATAAACACTGTCATAAATATGGATATCATCAATAGCAATTCCTTCCCGGCTTGTAAAAGGATCCGACTCCATGACAAAACGCAACATCAACCGATCAACATTCGCTGGCAATGGAATGGAGGCTACATGCCAGCGGGTATAATCCTGGCTACTCCACACATGATTACCAGCATAGTTTTTATCATACCAATTTGTGCCAGCTCCTGTAGCTCCTAACTTAGTCCATGTCTTTCCATCTTCGGAATATTCCATATAGCCTGCATCACATAAAGTAGTGCCGCAATCTTCAAGATCAATTGCTATACTCATACTTAATATTGGCTTCACCAAACCTGCCATATCAAAACAGGGTGAATACAAATAAGATTTTTCGAGATCATTATAATTTCCTGCCAGGGTTGTTTTCCAGGCCTTATTTCCGCTTGCCGCCCGGCTTATTTTAATTGAAGCCGGTGTTCCATATTGCCAGGAATTGTTTTTCCCTTCGGAATGCCATGACCCGTCACTTGTTTCAAAATTCTGGAGATAAGGAAATGAGGAAATGACCGGTGAATTATAAAGGGTCAATACAGCTGTATCATTGTTTCTGTAAGTATCGGCTGCCAGGTCTACCCATACTTTTATAGTATGACTACCTAAAGCAGATAGATCAGCTGCCGCAACAAACGAAAATGGAATAATTGTTTTGCCCGCAATAGAAGATATAGTTTCAATAACAACAGGATTATTGTCTACCTGGTATTTTACAGGAATAGCAGAAATAGTAATGCCTGCACTATTGCGGACCGTTATCTTAACCGGTACTGCATTATCCAAACCACAACCTGCTACTTCCGGTGTATCAATACTGATCAGTTGAATATCATTTGATACCTTATACAGGCGAATATCATCGAAGGTATAGCCAGCGGCATTTTCTCTATCCGATACGTTCATGTGGCCAAACTGCCCCCAGCGAACCTGGAAGCTGGACGAAAAATTCTGAGTACCAGGATCAAGTAAACTGCTTAGCTCAATGCCCTGTGCTTTTTTATAAATACCTGCCTCAGCCTGGTTTGCATATAAATCATACGCCTGTATCCATGGTTTTTGATCATCCCCTCTTATCCATACCTTATTGGCTGCATTTGATAGTTGCTTATGATGGTTATACATAAAATCAAGGCGGATATCATCCACGGCCTTGTCATAACCCAGCAAGTTAAATGTGGCCGTAAGTGAATCTATAGTGCCTCCAGCATTGTAACGATCCGCATCTAATGTCAAAGCTTTGCTTCCTGAATTGGCAATACCACTATTTATAAATGAACTCACCTGTCCGTAAACAGTAGAAGATTTAAAATCATACCTATCCAGGCCCTGGAGACCAATTTGAGGAGTTTTATAAGATTGCACGTCTGCGGTTTCTATATCATCTACAAAATCAGTGGTAAGATCAATCAATGGATTATCTATTTGTTTGAATATGGTGGATAGTGTATCATTTTTAATAACAGGATCTGCAGGGTAAGATACACTTACTTTCAAAGGATGTAATCCAATAGCCGACATATCAGCCAACGTAGTAAAACTGTAATCATATGTTGAGGAAGCTGCAATACCAGGAGCTATGATTGTTTCATTTACAGGCGGATTATTACCCAGGATATATGCAACCGGAATATTCCCGCTGGTAGCTACGTTATCCAGGTTTTTGATACGAATGGTGATTGTAGCCGCAGATGACAGTTCTGTAGATGTGAACTTTCTTCCGGATGATGCAGGAGTAAGAATGGTATCAATTTTCAAATCCTTATCAGAAATAGTGCCGGTACAGGCGCCACTATTGGGTTGACGGGAAACTGCGTTTGCTCTTCTTCCCGGACTGCCATTTACCCTCGCTCTTACTGAAACCCAGTAAACGGAATCTTTGGAAAGCCCACTGATAGTATAAGTAGTAGCTGGGGTTGTACCAATAGCAATCATTTCATCACCTTTCAATTGCATAATTTCATAATCTGTAGCACCTGCGATTGCGCCCCAGCTCATAGCAATATATCCTTCACATTGATTAGCAGCCGGTATTGCAACAACAGGAACACCTACAATTGTAAACGCCCCGCTGATACTTTCAATACCTGTACCGTTATGAATGACCTTCACTTTGGCCTGGCTGGTAGCAGCGACAGCAGGAATCGTCCAAGCCAGTTGCCTGATTCCTGCAGCCACATTGGCCCCGTTAATAACATTTGTCCAGGAGGCGCCATTATTAACTGAATACTGGATTGTAAAATCATTAGCCGGGTTTCCATAAGAATCCCACTGAATAACATTGACATCTCCGCCTGGAAAATGTTCGCCACCTGCCGGATAGGTCAGTGTTGTAGAAACAGGAATGGTATCAAAAACTAAAAAGTATTCGTGCTGGGTTCCTGAAGGTATCGTTGTACCAGTAACAGAGAAGATATAGGTTCCGGGAACCGGATTATCGATAACGACCTGTTCGATGTTATTCTTATGATCAGCACCAGTGCTTGCAGGGTCGCTTACATTAGCAGGATTTGAGTTCAATACCTGTGGTAAGTGAATTGTAGCAGAAGGATCGCTTACCTGTAAATCAAGATCATTCACCAATGCATTAGAAGCAAGCACTGCCGCTGCGGAATCATTCCAATATAACATTACTTTTAATTGAGCCATAGAAGAACCTGCAGGAATAGTAA
>CBIHLW010000390.1:0-3348 GCA_966210755.1 uncultured bacterium | reverse complement strand
CTTCTTTTTATTTTATTGAATTTAATCCCAATCCGGAACCTGTTTGCCCTTTCTACTCCTGTTTCTGAGAATATTTCCATTGTAGATCCGCCTCCTGAGGAAAAAAGACCGGGACCAACATTGATTCAAAGGATTGGCAGGGGAATAATTCTGAAGATCCAAAGAAAATTCGGGAGAACGATCACTGATAAACAAAAAACACAGGGAAGGATTTCCATGATCCTTGGTTTGATAAGTTTTGCCTGTATGTTTGTTCCGCCTGGCATATGGGTGGCTTTGCCTGTAGCGATAGCCGCACTTATCTTTGGTATAAAATCAGTTAATGGAAATTCCAATGTAGAAGGGATTATAGGAATAATTTCAAGCGGTGTGGTGGTAAGTATATTTTTGATTGTAGGCATTGTATTATTGAGTTTTGCAACGATCTGATTTTTAAAATATTGATATGACTGTAAGAACAATGGCTGAGATGATGGCAGCTGGTGAAACCCCTGAAATACTTTTTTGGGTTGGCTGCGCTGGCAGTTTTGATCAAAGGGCTCAAAAGATCACAAAAGCATTTGCCACCATTCTGGATAAAGTAGGAATTAATTATGCCATCCTTGGTAAGGAAGAAATGTGTACCGGAGATCCGGCACGAAGGGCAGGTAATGAATTCCTTTTTCAGATGATGGCCTGGCAAAATATCCAGGTGCTGAATAATTATGGGATCAAAAAGATCGTTACCACCTGTCCCCACTGTTTTAATATATTTAAAAATGAATATCCGGAGCTTGGAGGAAGGTTTGATGTGATCCATCATACCAGTTTTTTGCAGCAACTGATAGATGAAGGAAAGATCCGGATGAAGGAAGATGGTAATTTTAAAGGCAAAAAGATCACTTATCATGATAGCTGTTACCTGGGTAGAGCCAATGGAATTTATGAAGCACCAAGGAAAGTTCTGGAGGCCCTGGATGCAGAACTGGTGGAAATGAAAAGGTGTGGTAAAAAAGGCTTTTGCTGCGGCGCCGGTGGAGCACAAATGTTCAAGGAAGAAGAAAAAGGCGATATCAGGATCAACTGGGAAAGAGCCAATGAGGCGATTGATACAGGATCGGAAATAGTGGCTGCAGCCTGTCCATACTGCAATACCATGTTAACCGATGGGGTAAAAGCAGCTGAAAAAGAAGCCGACGTTCAGGTAATGGATGTGGCAGAACTAATAGCCATGTCATTGAAAAGCTGACAGCCAATAGCGGTTAGCTGCTTAACTTTGTCCTATGAACTTAGAATATAAACACCTTCTTCCCGAAAATTTTTCACCCTCAAGTAAGGTTTGGGTTTACCAGTCCAATCGCCTGTTTAATTTGTCGGAGGCACTGGAAATTGAAGCTTTATTAAATAAATTCTCAAGTGAATGGCGTTCACATGGCGATGAAGTAAATGCCTATTGCAATTTATTTTTCGGACAATTTGTGATTCTTATGGCTGATGAAAGCGAGACGTCGGTTGGTGGTTGCAGCACTGATGCTTCCGTTCGTTTTATTAAGGAACTGGGCACCAAATTCAATGTTGATTTCTTTAACCGTACCAATCTTGCATTTTATGTAAAAGATAAGATCCAGGTATTGCCAATGACCCAGTTGCTTTATGCAATGGACAATGCTTTCATTGATGAAGATTCGCTTTACTTCAACAATCTTGTTCAGAACAAATCGGAACTTGAAAGCAAATGGATCATTCCCATTAAAGAAAGCTGGATAGCAAACCGTTTTCCCGGCAAACAGGCTAAAGAGGCATAACAGTATTTACCGGTACGAAAAATACAAACTAACTCCTTTTATTTTTTGCTGTTTTGGATAAACTATATCCAAGAGATAACCTGAGGTTCCTGGTGTGGAGGGCATTGGAACTTTCCAGTATAAAATCAGGGCCATAGGTAAAAAGCCTGCTTTTTTGCGTGATAAAGGGATCGATAACATTCAGTGTTGCTGTTAATTTCTTTCGGAGCAATTTAGCCTGCAAACCAATGTTCATGCTTAAGCTGCTTCTTACCGTTCCCTGCGGATTAGCAAACCTGTTGAATGTAAAGCTTCCGGTTGCCGTATACAGATTCCTGATTACGTAGTTTGTATTCAGATTGGAGGTAAAAGAACCACCGTTCCTGAACTTCTTTACTTCTTTATCAAAAGCGCTGTACATATTATAAGAATAACTGGCGCTGAGGTTGATCTTTAATTGCCTGCTTAGTGTATATCCATTCCATGTACTGAATTCAACTTCCTTCCTGTTACTGATATTCTGATAGCTGATTTCGGTTTTACCATCGGGCTTCAGGGTTCTCACCAGTGTAAAAATGTCTTCAACCATGTTATAACCAATTCCAATGTTCGCATAAAAACTGTTCCTGGTTTTACCCACAACCAGGTCAAAATTATGGGCCAGCGATGGCAACAACCCGGGATTTCCAAAGCGGGTATTGTAAGGGTCTGAAAAGTCAATTGTTGGGTTGAGTTCTCTTATTCCAGGTCTCCTGATGGTTCTGCGGTATGCAAAACTCAGGTTCATGTTGTCGTTCCAGTTTTTATTGATATTGGCAAAAGGTAAAAAACTCCAGTACTGATTAGAGGTATCATCTGCAGATTTATAGAGGTGAAAATCTATTTTGGTCTGTTCGGCGCTAAACCCAAAACTGGTACTGAATTTCTCTCCAAACAAATGTTTAACCGAAGCGCGTATGTTGTAGATGGATTGAATGAACCTGAATTTCTTGTTAAGGGCATCCAGTTCCTGCCAGTTATCATTGGCCTTATCGAGATAGGATGCTTCTGCATTGATGCCGGAACGTGAACGATTAAAAAATCCACCGAGTGATAAAAACGTTTTTCTGCTGTTCATGGGCAGGTCGTAATTCAGTCTGAGACTATTTCCTGCAATCCGGTTATGGCTGACCTGTTTTTGTGTTGAGTCTCCATCGGCACTTTGATCCGGATTAAAATACTGGTGATAAAAATCCCTCGTACTTTGATTGTTTGAATAATTAAGATTAGCAATAAGTTTTAATGACTCTCCCACCGTCCTGGTTTTAAGGGTGTAACTCAGAACTACATTGGGATTGAGGTTGTTGCCCCGGGTATTTATTACCCTTTTACTCCATTGAATCACCTGGCTTCCCGCATCCAGATTAGTAAATGTTGTATGGTTTTGATGTTGAAAACTGTTCTGGTTGTATTGTAAATCCAGATTTACCTAATTGCTGGCCCTGGCCCAGGGTTTGTGCTCCTGCGATCAAAACCTGGAGGTGAAACCCGACGATATACTCACCAGCGAGGCTTATTATAAAACCGAGGCCCAGCAGGAATACGC
>CBIHLW010000389.1:0-3350 GCA_966210755.1 uncultured bacterium | reverse complement strand
CAATACATTTACCTCCATATGAAATACATATTTTCTCTTTTAATAGGTTTATTTCTTTCTGTAAGCCTGATGGCTCAGGATTCTCCTCTTGAAACCGCACGCGGTTTTATGAATTCCGGTGACTGGGATAATGCCATAATCGTATTGAACAGTGCAATCAAAAATGATCCTGATAACCTTGAATTACAGAAATACCTGATCTTATCATACACATACAAAAGAGATTTTACAAAAGCACTTGACATAGTGGAGCCTTTGATGGACCGTAAAGACCTTGATGTGCAGTCCTACCAGGCTGCCGGAAATGTTTACAGGGCTTTGGCCATGACAAAGGATGGTGAAAAAATGTATAAGAAGGCCCTGAAGAAATTTCCCTCCAGCGGGCCGCTTTATAGTGAGTATGGAGAAATGTTATGGGATAAAGAAGATTATGAAGCAATAGAATGGTGGGAAAAAGGCATTGCAGCCGATCCTTCCTATGGAGGCAATTATTATAATGCAGCCTCTTACTACTACTTCACAAAAGACAAGGTCTGGACACTGATTTACGGAGAGATCTTTGTGAATATGGAAAATCTTACTGAAAGATCTACTGAAGTAAAAAGAATGTTGCTGAGCACTTATAAAGAGAAACTTTTTTCTGATCTGACAGATAAAAATGAAAAGAAGAATGATTTTTCAAAGGCAGTATTACAAACCTACGAGAAACAATCTTCGCTGGTTAGCCGTGGCATCACTATCGAAACCCTTAATATGATCCGCACAAGGTTCATACTTGACTGGTATAATAATTACGCTGCCAAATATCCCTTCCGTCTTTTTGATTATCATCAGCAACTCATCCGGGATGGCATGTTTGAAGCCTACAACCAGTGGTTATTCGGGCCGGTAGATAATCTTTCAGCATTTGACCAGTGGTCAAAGAGTCATGCAGAGACCTATGCAAAGTTTACAAATTTTCAAAAAGGCAGAATATTTAAAATGCCTAAAGGTCAGCATTATAACACGGAGAAGTAGGTAAATACCAAACTATTCTTTTTATCAGACTTATTTATGGGCTTTGCACTACGGCTCATGGTCATTTCAATGAACTTCATTGATATATTGAGCTCCTGTGGACTATGGACTTCTCCAAACTTTTCCATAATTTGGAAGGCAATAGAAAACGATTGACATGACCCATCCCCATAGACTATTTGATTGCCTTGAAGTTCAACTGAAAAAAGGTGGAAACGATGCTACACTTGCTGCAAAGGAAGGCGGGCAATGGAGAAAATACAGCACTGCTGAAGTTAAGGATATCGTGAACCAGCTCAGTGCCGGATTACTGGCCAGTGGCCTTGGAGGCAATGATATGTCTGTTGAGGGCCGCGATAAGATCGCATTGATCTCAAAGAACCGTCCCGAATGGATGTTCCTCGACCTGGCAGTTCAACAGATAGGCGCCATACTTGTTCCATTATATCCAACCATTCATATCAATGATCTTGAATTTGTATTGAATGATGCACAGGTGAAAGCAGTTTTTGTGAATGATGAAGAACTGTTTCATAAAGTTCAAAATGTGAGATCCAGGGTTCCCTCCATAAAAGAGGTTTATAGTTTTGAACATGTAAGCAGTACAGCACATTGGAAAGAACTTTTACCATTAGGTAAGCAGGAACATTTCCAACAGCTAACATCTATTGCAGCAAAGATCACGGAAGAAGATCTTTTCACTATCATCTATACCTCAGGAACAACAGGAACACCAAAAGGTGTTATGTTATCGCACCGGAACATACTTTCCAATGTAATGGCCAGCATGCCATGTTTCCCTCCCGGACAGCACCAGAAAGCACTGAGTTTTCTTCCGCTCAATCACATATTTGAGCGAATGGTGACGTATATCTACCTGTTCAGGAGTACATCTATTTATTATGCTGAAAGCCTGGAAACCATTGGCGACAACCTCAAAGAAGTTCAGCCCAATGTATTTACAACTGTGCCCAGGTTATTGGAAAAGGTCTATGATAAGATCATGGCTAAAGGAAGTGAACTTACAGGGGTAAAAAGAAAATTATTTTTCTGGGCACATGCGCTGGCGGAAAAATTTGAGATCAACAAAGACCTGAGCATAGGAAACAGGATGCAGCTTGCAATAGCCAACAAACTTATATTTAGCAAGTGGCGGGAAGCCCTCGGAAATAACATTCAGTGTATTGTTACAGGCGGTGCTGCCTGCCAGGTGCGATTGATCAGGATCTTTACCGCAGCAAAGATCGTGATCATGGAAGGTTATGGATTAACTGAAACCTCTCCGGTAATTGCAGTAAACCGGTTTCAACCCGAATCGGAACGAATGTTCGGTACTGTTGGTCCGTTGATCGATAATGTAGAAGTGAAGATTGCAGAAGATGGTGAAATACTTTGTAAAGGGCCCAACATTATGATGGGTTATTACAAGCGCCCTGACCTTACCGCAGAAGCTATTCAGGGTGGCTGGTATTATACCGGTGACATTGGGAATATGATTGATAATAAATTCCTAAAGATCACTGACCGGAAAAAAGAATTGTTCAAAACAAGCGGAGGAAAGTATGTGGCACCCCTGCCTGTAGAGAATAAACTTAAAGAATCCACTTTTATTGAACAGGTTATGCTTGTTGGTTCAGAAAAGAAGTTTGTAGGCGCATTGATCGTACCTGCATTTCCGTACCTGCGTGAATGGGCAGAAAAAAATAACATTGGAAACATTTCCAATGAGGAACTCCTGATCCATCCAAAAGTGCTGGCTCTTTACCGGGATCTCATTGACAACTTCAATAAATATTTTAACCAGGTGGAACAGGTAAAAAAATTTGAATTACTGGCCAATGAATGGACAATCGATACTGGAGAGCTCACTCCAAAATTATCATTGAAAAGAAAAGTGGTAATGGAGAAATACAGGGATGCAGTGGAAAGGATATATACTTAGCCGATGAGTATTTTCTCAATTCCGGTGATTATTGTTGAATAAGCCGTTAGGACATGTTACTGCATGTCCAGAAAAATATAAGATGACATTGTAGGGCCATGCTATTGCATGGTCTTATTATTAATGAGACGCATATCCTTTTATCAAACCTACATCGGCTTTGCCTTGCCAGATGATAACTGGCCATGCAATAGCATGGCCCTACATTGATTTCCAATATTAAATGGCCTGTCTTGCATTAGCAAGACATTACGGTTAGCTCATAATGCATTTAAAATTGCAGATGATTATTTCTCAATTCCGGTGAGTATTGTTGAACATGCCGTTGGGACATGCTACTGCATGTCCAGAAAAATATAAGATGACATTGTAGGGCCATGCTATTGCATGG
>CBIHLW010000388.1:0-3353 GCA_966210755.1 uncultured bacterium | reverse complement strand
TAGTTACACTGCTGGATCTTGAGCAATATAATTTTCCCTTATTCAATGAAAGATTGAAATTCTTAAAGGACCCCGCCCCGGCAGTTTTGGATTTTACCGGTCAAATAATTAATGCTGATGGCGTGTTGGTGGTAACACCTGAATATAATGGAGGCTACCCTGCATCCCTGAAAAATGTGATCGACCTTTTATATCCCGAATGGAAAAGAAAACCGGTTGCCCTTTCAACTGTATCGTCTGGCGCTTTTGGAGGTTCGCAGGTAGGAACTTCGTTAAGCTTCACATTCTTAAAGATCGGTGCTTTGGTAACTCCGGCTGTTTTCCGCGTTCCAAAGGTGCAGGATGCCTATGATGAAAATGGCATTCCAACCGATAAAGAAAACAGCGATAAAAGGGTGAAAAGTTTTCTTGATGAATTTATCTGGTGTATGGAAGCAAAAAAAAGAATGGCCGCATCCGGATGAAGTTAGTTTCTTTTGATCTTGAGCTTTTCCACCATATCCTCATTCAGACTATCAGCATATACGCCATACGCATCTACCAGCACACCTTTTAAACCATCTTTAGAAGATATAGCATAAACAATGCTATTGTCATCAGGATTACTGACGCCTTCAAACCTGTAGAACTTATCAATTGAAAATTCGTCCGGCTTCAGCTGCCTGTCAGAACTTGTGCATTTTAAACAATGAGATTGCAGGTTGAAATCTTCCGTATAGCCTTCTGATTTAAGATCTTGCAAAGCTTCAGTAAGCGTTTCGTATGTTTTCATATTTAAAATTAAGTTTTAAACAGCAACGGAGCGCCTAAAAATAAAGTCGGGTAAATACTTTATCATTCCAGATTGGTTACAATAAGGGATCGGGGCAGCATTCACCACTTTGTTCAAGGAACAAGGACAGAATGTTCTTATCCTTCCAATTTCTTTTCTCCATGCCCCACCCTTACTGTTCACGTACTCCTGCGCTCCTCTAATTACATACCGGGCACCATTAAGCTTCCATCTTTCTCCACAAATACCCATTCCTTGTTCCGATTTTTTCCACTTTCTTATGAGAAGCCATGTAGTTAAGAATTATTTCTGCCTCCGGCATTTTTTTATCATTCAATAAAGAAAATTCTTTAGTGGTAAGCGTTCCAAACCTGTTCATCACCGCATCGTATGATGAAGGAAGTTGTTTTTTTTCAGTGCCTGGCAACAATTCCAGCAAAGCATTTTCATATTGCACATAATCCCTGCTACCGTAAACCTTTACCTGTCTGCCATTCTGATCAATAAAGAATATGGTAGGAAAACCTCTTACATTCCATTTCATGGTCATTTCAAGATCTTCATTAAATAATTCCATTGCCCGGCCATGATAGTCTTTTCTGAATTGTACAATTTCAAGTTCTGCTTCCTGAGCCGCCTGCAGAAGGTTTTCCCAGTAGGTAATGTTCTTCTTCTCTACAAAAACCATTTCACGGATCCTTCTTAAAAACTTTTCAGCTTTAACCGGATCCTGTAATTGTGCAGCTTTGAAAGCAATTGAGGGCGGATAAGAAGATGCTAACGGATCTTCTTTCCAAACATCACCATTGATAGGCATTTCATAAAATGCAGAGGCCTCATCCCAGTGCGTGGCAACATCCCCAGGGTTTCTTACATCACTTCCACCATAGCTGCTCCAGCTTTTTAACAGCCCGCCCATCCTGTATTCCATTTCAAAATGATCACCATATTCCAGCTTCAGTTTTTTCAATTGAGGTTCAATACCCCAGCAGGAAGAACAAATAGGATCGGTGAAATACAAAAGCTTCACAGGCCTGGTACCCGTATACCCATTTTCATCTTTCACTACTGCCAATTCTTTTTCTGAAGGTATCCCGCACACGCCTGTATCCGGATCACATTGAAGAATATGTTTATCATTATATTTCATGGAAAAAATTTTTAATTGGTGGATAAATCTTTCTCTTCCGGCCATCCGGTTATTGATAGATAGTTAAGGTAGGATCCTCCCATTTCTTGGTATCAGATAACAGCACCGGCTGTCGTTTTGCTATTAAATAATCGATCGAATATTTTCCGCTGCCGGCTATGAACAGAATAAGATATACCAGCAGATAATGGAGTCCGAGCTCCTGCTTTGCAAATGGATCATTGATATGTATTACAAAAACAGCAACCAGCATCGTAACCAGTAAAGGGATCACGGCCAGTCTTGTTCCAAAGCCTGCAATAAGGAGCAGGGAACAGAAAACTTCGGCAAAAACCGCAAGGGATAATGAAATAGCCGGGCTAAGCCCAAATACAGATACAAATTGTATGGGTTCGCCTGAGAATAATCCGGCCATCTTTGGAATTCCATGAATCAGCATCAGTATACCTATTGATACCCTTGCCAGGAATAGAACCAGGTCAATGCTCCCGGAAGTTTCATTTACGTTGAATAGTTTTTTCATCATTTCAATTTTAGTAGTCGCTAATGGTTGATTAATTTTCAGAGAAATAAGTTTGATTGAAGAATTCATGCAGGGAAGCTGGTTTTCTTCCCAATAATTTTTCTATATCAGAATGCCGGGTTTCAAATTCACCCTGTTTGATGCCTTCACTGAAACTGGCCAGCATAGAAATAAATTCAGCAGGAACACCTGCATTGGTGAGCGTTTCCTTATACTCGTCCGCAGTGGGCTCAACATAGGTAACTACATTACCCGAAAGTTCACTAAGCATTTGGGCAGCCCTTTGAAGTGAATAATTCTCCGTGTTGGTTACAATGTATTCTTTGCCTTCATGACCGGAGGTGGTAAGTATATTAGCAGCTGCTTCGGCAATTTCATTTCTTGAAATGTAAGCGGCCTTTCCACTGCCAGCCGGTAAGAAGATCCCCGTTTCGAGAACATGCTCACCAAAGAACATGGGCAGTGCCTCAGCATAAAGTCCGTTCAACAAAATGGTATATGGGATACCGCTTTTCTTTACAAGTTTGTCCGTTTCAATATGGGAAGATGCGATAATCCCGAGCGGATTTGAATCTGTTTCATTTTTACGGGCAAAGCTTGTATAAATTATATGCTTCACACCGGCCTGCCTGGCTGCAAGCACAACGTTCTCATGTTGTTCCAGCCTTTTTGAGATGTCATTGCCGGAAACAAAGAATAATTTATCAACATTATGGAAGGCAGCTACAAGCGATGCCTTATCCTCATAATCACCTATCCGTACATCGATTCCCTTGTTCCGGAGTGGTGTTGCTTTTTTTTCATCTCTTGCCAGTGCAGCTATCTTACTGGAAGGAATTTTCTTCAGTAAGAACTCTATGGTAGCCTTCCCTAATTGTCCTGTAGATCCTGTTATCAGTATCATATGA
>CBIHLW010000387.1:0-3368 GCA_966210755.1 uncultured bacterium | reverse complement strand
TTGTAACCGTTGATATGGGAGGAACTGCCTGTAAAGTGCCCTATGCCCCGGATTATATCCGCAAAATGCTGGACAAAGGTGTCAGGAAAAGAAAAATGGCCAGGTGTTAATTGAAGATCCCCCGGCGCACCGAGGGATCCTGGTTTTCAATTACGTGTAGTGATACCTGTAATTGAAAAAATTGATGCTTGTAAAAGTCGTTTAACTAATTGCATCGCTCAAATTATTTCAACAACTATGCCAGTTGTATTGGCAATGTCCAAATAACAGCTGGCCAGCGGTTATGGACCGGGTCGCTTAACATTGTCCAAATCAGTTTCCTCATTATCTTATAAATACAAAAGCCTGATCAAAAATGAATTTCAAATTACGCCCCTGGGCCATAACTGATCTTGAAAGTCTTGTGCAATGTGCCAACAATTTTAAAATCGCCAGGTTCATGACGGATCAATTCCCTCATCCCTATCAACCGGAGAATGGCAGGGCTTTTATTGAATTTGCTACAAAAGCGGATCCGCCAAATATCATGGCCATTGAGATAGAAGGAAGGGCATCCGGTGGAATAGGTTTACACCCTCAGCATGATGTGTACCGCAAAAATGCCGAGATGGGCTACTGGCTGGCCGAACCCTATTGGGGTAAGGGGATCATTACCGCAGCAATAATAGAAATGGTAGAATATGGATTCAGAAACTTTGAGATCAACAGGATCTTTGCAAGGCCGTTTGGATCCAACCTTGCCTCACAAAGGGTTTTGCAAAAAGCCAATTTTATTCTGGAGGCGAAATTTGAAAAATCCATTTTCAAAAAGGGAAAATTTGACGATGAACTCATTTTTGCTGTCCGGAAAAACAGTTAAACCGGGATGGTGGAATTTTGAATTTGAAATTGAAATTGAATTTTCTACCTCATTGCCATTTCGATCATATGTTTTTTGAACCCAATTTTTTCATAAGCCCTGATGGCCTGTTCATTTTCAACATAAACATCCAGTCTCCACTCACTGATCCCATTTTTAATTGACCATTGCTTCAGCGCCTCTATGATCCTGCGATTAATTCCTCTTCCCCTGAAACCGGGATGCACATACATAAATCCAAGATAGGCATGCCTGTTGTGTTTCAAAAACGGTTTTGATGCTTCTATTCTGGCATATCCGGATGCTATAAGTTGTCCTTCATGTTCAGCTACCATCAGCATAACATCATCAGCGCTGATCATTTTTTCAATATCATAATAACTTATCCGGCCCGTATTCAGGGTTGGGTCAAAAGGACGTTCGGCTTCGATCACACCCTGTTCAAATTCCCGTAAAGTTTCCAGATCTGCGTTCAATGCTGCCCGTATGGTGATCTCTTCCATTTTTCCGGTTTTCCAAATTTACAGTCTTAATACCTGTACCCCGCACTTCCTGCCCCTTACGCTCCAATAATCCATTCATCCCTATATTTGTGTCTTATCAATTATTCGCTGATGAGTCAACAATTTGAAGATTTTGATGCCAACCTGGCCGGAGAAGAAGGTAAAACAGAGGAAACTAAATCCAGTTGGTTTAAGCGGCTGAAAAAAGGGATCACTACCCCTTCATCAGAAAAAAAAGAAGCACCTGAGGGACTATGGACCAAATGTCCTGAATGCAATTATATATGTACCGTTACAGATCTGAGGGAAGCATTATTTGTTTGTCCAAAGTGCAATTACCATCATCGTATTGGCAGCAATGAATATTACGAGATCGTTTTTGATAATAAGCAGTACACTGAACTATTTGGAAACATCAGGTCAAAAGATTTTTTAGATTTTACAGACCTGAAACCCTATCATAAAAGACTGGAAGAAACCTGGAATAAAACCGACCTTAAAGATTCCATGCGCGTAGCTACAGGTACGGTAGGAGGAAATGGCATAGTGATCGCCTGTATGGATTTTGAATTTATTGGCGGATCGCTGGGTTCAGTGATGGGCGAGAAATTCAGCCGTGCAGTTGATTATTGCCTGGAGCACCGCCTGCCTTATATGGTGATCAGTAAAAGTGGCGGAGCAAGGATGATGGAAAGTGCATTTTCATTAATGCAGCTTGCTAAAACCAGTGGTAAGCTTTCTCAGTTATCAGATGCTCAATTACCCTATATTTCTCTACTTACCGACCCCACATTTGGTGGTATCTCCGCTTCTTTTGGCATGCTGGGTGATCTCAATATTGCTGAACCAGGGGCCCTGATTGGCTTTGCAGGACCAAGAGTAATTAAAGAAACCATTAAAAAAGACCTGCCTCCGGGATTCCAGCGCAGCGAATTTATTCTGGACCATGGTTTTCTCGATTTCATTGTGAATAGAAAAGAATTGAAGGAAAGACTGTCAACGGTGCTGACACTGTTCAGAAATTGATGAACCAGAATTAATGTGGGTGTATGCGATTTGATCAAAAAACATCAGATGCATGTAAAGGCTTTGCAGCCATATTCTCCCTGCATGCATTTCAAAAATACCTCAAGCCATGGAAATTATTTGAACATCCTTTTTTTCTTATCCCTTAAGCGGGCATCCATCATATGTTCAAAATCATGGCAGTATCCTATCTTTACCGGTAAAGCAACATGGGCTTTCAGTCACGTTTATCAAACTTTTGACGATCAACCATGAACCACTATGGCTGAAATCAGGAACCGCTCAGCATATTTCGAATATTATATTGACGATAAATACGTTGCTGGTATTATGCTTACCGGAACGGAAGTGAAATCATTAAGAGAAGGCAAGGCTAATTTTAATGATAGCTACTGTATGCTGCATAAAAATGAATTGTGGATCAAATCATTTCACATTTCACCCTACTCCCATGGTACGGTAAATAACCATGATCCAATTCGGGAACGAAAATTGCTATTGAACCGGCGGGAATTGAAAAAGCTTGAATCCAAAATGAAGGAAAAGGGTTATACCATTGTTCCCCTTCGTTTATTTTTCAATGAAAAGAACCTGGCGAAACTGGAGATCGGGCTTGCAAAAGGGAAAAAACTCCATGACAAGCGTGAAACCATTAAGCAAAGAGATACTGAAAGGGAAATTAAACGTTATATAAAATAATTAATCATACAAGCCATACCAGGTACATGAAAAAAGTTTTGATCCTCTTACTACTAGCCTGCACTTTTCATGTAAATGCCCAAAACGTTGTGGGATACTGGTATGGCACCGCCAATGTAAGCACAAGCGGACCTGCTAATAATTACCTCGTTGAACTGATATTAAGGCAAAATAAGACCTCGGTGCAGGCCATCATGAACTACTATTTTAAAAACACTTTCCGCAGCATCAGGCTCAATGGCGATTATAATTCCGTAACCCGCGAGCTTTCACTTTACAAT
>CBIHLW010000386.1:0-3379 GCA_966210755.1 uncultured bacterium | reverse complement strand
CATTCGTAAAACCACGATTGCATTTTACATATCGGGGTAATAAGTTTACACCAGTATTTACTTCCAACCTCCCTTGAAAAGCCACCGGGGGAAACCTTTTACCAAAATCAGAATTCCTCCTGTTAATCCCGATCCCGAAAAATCATAGCATCCAGTCCTGTGAGTATTGTTAATGTTAAATTGTACTGCTATGAAACACAAACCAGTTGAAAGAGATTACGGCCAGGATCTGTTACACACAATTGTTTTTTTGATCCTGTTGTTGGGCGTGCTCTGGTACTTAAAAGTTTAAAATTCTTTCTGTTTTCATCATTAGTTTTTAATATCCCGTTTCGAAAGGAATGGGATTTTTTTTGTGCCTGAAGCAGAAAGAAAGAAGTGAAATCTTCATTTTACTTTTTATTCCGCTTAGTTATATACATTTACCCGCCAAGCAACATCCATGCAGTTTGAAAATATATTTACGGAAAAAAGGGTTGGCTCCGATAAAGTAACGCCAGGGACAAGATCAGGTTTTCAACGGGATTTTGACCGTCTTATTTTTTCTTCAGCTTTCAGAAGGTTGCAGAATAAAACCCAGGTATTTCCATTGCCGGGAACTTCATTTGTTCATAACCGGCTTACACATTCACTGGAGGTAGCTTCGGTGGGAAGATCGCTGGGAAAGATAATTGGGGAAAATATCAGTACTTCCCTCAAAGCAAAAGAAGAAGCATTTGAATTTTACCGTTATGAGCTTGCTAATGTAATTGCAGCAGCCTGTCTTGCACATGATATAGGTAACCCTGCTTTTGGTCATTCAGGTGAAAAAGCAATTTCATCTTATTTCATTGTGAATGCGGATGAAAAAATGGAAGGCACTGCCCTGAGAGATTTCTTTTCACTTAAGGAATGGAGGGACCTTACGGCTTTCGAAGGTAATGCCAATGCCGTTCGTATACTCACACATAGTTTCAGGGGAAGGTTTACCGGTGGGTTCGGACTTACCTATACAACCGTTGCATCCATATTAAAATACCCTTGCGAATCTGTTGCAGTTGACAGGAATTGGAGGCACAGAAAAAAATATGGATTTTTCCAGGCGGAAAAGGACACCGTAGCTGAAATTGCAGAGGAACTTCAAATGATACGGGAGTCTGATGAACCTTTGGTCTTTAAACGTCATCCATTTGTTTACCTGGTGGAGGCTGCTGATGATATTTGTTACAGCATTGTGGATATGGAAGATGCACAAAGACTGGGGATATTAAGCAAAGAAGAAGTGGAATCTGCCTATATGCAGATACTGGAGGCCATTGATAAAAAGGTAGCAGACAAAACACATGGGTATTATAAGTCTGTCACGGATACAAATGAAGCCATTGCTTTTTTAAGAGCCAGGGTCATTAATTTACTGGTGAGCAGCGTAGCAGCTGTTTTTGATTTCAATAAACAAAAGATCCTGGATGGCGTGTATAACAATAGTCTTATTGATGATATTGAAAATGTGCAAAATGCATTGAAACACGTTCAGGATATTTCAGTAAAGAAAATTTATGGTCATGATACGGTAGTTCAGGTTGAAATTGCAGGCTTCAATGTTATGTCTGAATTGCTGGATCTTTTTGTGCCTGCCCTATTGAAGGAGAAACCTTCTCATAAAGAAGAGAAGATCCTTAATTTATTTCCATACCAGTTTACCGAATTCAGGGAAACTGCATCTCATTATGCAAAAGTGATGAATGCCCTGGACCATTTAAGCAGCATGACAGACGAATATGCAACAGAAATGTATAAGAAGCTGAAAGGGATTGTTATACCGGGACACGGATGAGAAAGAGAAGAGAAAGAGAAAGAGAGAGGGATCAGGAATTGTTATACACCTTGATGACCGCTTCCCTGATGGAGCCGGCTTCACTGGAAAGAATAAAATGCATGATGTCTGCCAGTTCTTTGGGTTGCACCCATTTACTATAATCTGCGGATGGCATTGATTCCCGGTTTGGAATGGTATCAATGGTAGAAGGTACAATTACAGTAGCGTTGATATTTTTACCCCTGGTTTCTTCATTGATATATTCAGCGAGGGTAAACAGTAATGATTTGCTTAAACCATATGCCACCATTTTTCTGCCTTCAGCGGGTTGAATGCCTGCCCTTGCCCCCATTAAAATAATACGCCCGGAACCATGTTTAACCATATGAGGTAAAACCCCACGCACAACATTGTAAGCCGTTTCAAAATTCAGGATCACCATCTTCCTGATGTCATCTATTGACTGATCAGCGATGTTTCCTGCTGTAAATCCACCAGCCAGGAGGATAGCAGCATGAATATGACCATACTCGGAAGAAATGCGCGAAACGAGTTCTATTGTTTCTTTTTCATTGGAAAGATTGGCTACCTCAACCTGAAGCAGGTTATTTGATGGCAGTTCTTTTTTACCGGCTTCATTATGTATTACGGCGATAACCCTGTAATGAAGCCCAAGAAAAACGCCGGTAACGATCTTTCCCAGGTTTCCACTGGCGCCAGTGATGATAATGGTTTTTGCAGTGGGAAGCATAATAGGTATTTTAGATAGCCCACCAATAATAGCCACGGGCTGATTGCTAACTTATGAAGAATCTTTCTTAATATTTCATTCACCTTTTATGGACTATAATTTGCACCTGAAATGTGTCACTATGAAGCATCTTCCCATCCTCTTTATTTTAATTTCTGTTATTGGCTTTTCATGCAGTTCAGTAGCCCATAAAATATTCAATAACCAGTCGCCCCGTGAAAAATACGAGTCTTCAATTGAAGATTCTCCTGAAGCGCAATTTATGGGTTTCCGTTTCAAGGTCGGCGCTGGATCAGCCACAAAACATTCAATTACCTTTTAGTATCAGGGGGCATTTCCAAAATGACAAGGCAAGGTCGCTTGGTTTAAGGTTCAGGGCCAGAAGGGGAGAGCAGTTAAATTTTATTTTTAACAAAAAGCCCACATCGGGTGTGATCTATACTGATGTTTTTTCAGCAGAAGCCGTATTTGCTTCCGATCCCCTGGTTACTGCCGATACAGGCTCAACTCAATTCAGCCTGGATGTTGAATCCACCGGTGAATACATCATAAGATTGCAACCCGAATTATTCACTGAGGGTGATTATGACCTGGTCATTACCTCGGGCCCCTCACTGGGCTTTCCTGTTTCAGGAAATAAAGCAAGCATTGGAAGTTTCTGGGGTGCAAGCCGCGATGGTGGAAAAAGAAATCATGAAGGCATTGATATTTTTGCACCCAAACGTACGCCTGTTGTTGCAGCAGCTGACGGAATGGTTACCGGTGTGAGGGAAGGTGGCATTGGGGGCAAGGTGATTTGGATGAGGCCTGCAGGCAAAGATCTTTCCCTCTAT
>CBIHLW010000385.1:0-3399 GCA_966210755.1 uncultured bacterium | reverse complement strand
ATGTTGGGTTTGACGTCCAAATTAAGGGAAAATATTTTTAGTTAAGTTCATCGGCCTTCTTAAACATTTGTACCGATATTCGCATACCATCATTCTTTTATCCATGAATATACTTTTACTAGGATCCGGCGGGAGAGAACATGCATTGGCATGGAAACTATCGCAAAGCAATTTATGTTCCCGGTTATTCATAGCACCGGGCAATGCAGGCACCGCCCGGATCGGAACGAACATTGACTTTGGTGTAAATGATTTTGAAGCGATACAACAGACCTGTGAAGAACAGCAGATAGATCTGCTTATCGTAGGTCCTGAAGAACCACTTGTCAATGGAGTTGTAGACCATTTAAAATCAAATAAGAATTTATCCAGCCTCCTCATTATTGGGCCCGACAAGCGGGCAGCACAGTTGGAAGGCAGCAAAGCATTTGCAAAGTCTTTCATGGCAAGACATGGTATTCCAACAGCCGCATACAGGGAATATTCAGCCGATAATTTTGAAGAAGGCCTGGATTATCTCAAGCACCATAACCTTCCGATTGTATTAAAAGCTGACGGGCTTGCAGCAGGGAAAGGCGTGATCATATGTCAGAACCACCTTGAAGCAGTAGCGGAATTTGAACTGATGATCCAGAGATCAAAGTTTGGAGATGCCGGGAAAAGAGTGGTGGTTGAAGAATTTCTGAATGGAATTGAATTATCCGTCTTTGTTTTAAGTGACGGAAACACCTATCTCCTGCTGCCTGAAGCAAAGGATTACAAGAAAGTGGGTGAAGGTGATAAAGGAGTTAATACCGGAGGAATGGGTGCCATCAGTCCTGTGCCTTTTGCCGATGAAGCTTTCATGCAAAAAGTAAAGACAAGGATCATTGAACCCACCATTAAAGGACTTCAGAAAGATAAACTGGACTACAGGGGATTTATTTTTTTTGGATTGATAAAAGTGGAGGATGAACCTTTTGTTATAGAATACAATTGCAGGATGGGAGATCCCGAAACCGAGGTAGTGGTTCCGAGAATAAAGAACGACCTGGTGGAATTACTTGTGGCAACGGGGAAGCAGGAGCTGAATTCCTTAACTGCAGAAATCGACCCGCGTTATGCTACAACTATTGTGGCGGTAAGTGGCGGGTATCCGGATGACTACAAAAAAGGATATGCTATTTCAGGCATGGAAAGTATTCCTGAAAGCTCATTGTTATTCCTGGCAGGTGCCAGAAATGAAGGTGATAAGGTACTGACCAACGGGGGCCGTGTATTCTGTGCCACAGCAGTTGGTGATGATCTTGATGAAGCTATCAATAGGTCAAGGGACCTGGTAGAGCAGGTAACATTCGAAGAAAAATACTTCAGACGCGATATTGGCTTTGAATTTTTGTCGGCTGAATCCAAAGATGGGGAATGAGAAAGCCAAAGGCCATTGGCTATTGGCTTATGGCGGGAGCAAATTTCAATTACAATTCTAAGAACCTTAATGGTTAATCATATGGACGTTCACTATCACGACTATCTAGAACTTGACAAGATCCTGGATGCGCAGCATCCTGAAAGCAATAAACGTAATGAGTCAGCACATGATGAAATGCTGTTCATCATCATTCACCAGGCATATGAGCTCTGGTTCAAGCAACTGCACCATGAGGCTGATTCAATTGTGGAGATCATGCGCAAGCCCGCACTGAATGATAATTCTCCGGAGCTTCAAACTGTGGTTCACAGGCAAAACCGTATGGCGGTTATTTTACGTGTATTGATTCACCAGATAGATATTTTGGAGACCATGACCCCGATGGACTTTCTTGACTTCAGGGATATGCTGCGTCCTGCATCTGGTTTCCAGAGCTGGCAATTCAAATTGCTGGAAGCAAAGCTGGGATTAAAATTTGAATACCGGCATGGCAAGGAATATTATACGGCCCAATTACGCCAGCAACATGTTGACCTTATTAAAAAAGCAGAATCAGACCAGTCTTTTTTACAGCTTGTAAATGACTGGCTGGAACGCATGCCTTTTTTTGATGATGAGCGCTTATGGGTAAATTTTTCAGAAGAAAGATCAGACCTGCATCCGTTCTGGGCCGAATACAAAAAACGTTATTCCAACAGTCTTGCGGAGGCAGAAAAGAACAACCTTGAATCTTTTGATGAAGTGATGTTTCATCATAAGGAAACACATTATACTTTATCGGCTAAAGCTAACCGTGCCGCCTTATTTATAATGCTGTACCGCGGCTACCCTTTATTGCAACTGCCATTCCAGTTACTGAATAACCTGCTGGAAACAGATGAACAACTCAGCACCTGGCGCCACCGTCATATGAACATGGTACACCGTATGATAGGCACCCGGATAGGTACGGGAGGCAGCAGCGGAAAGGATTATTTAAAATCTGCGGCCGATAAACATTATATCTTCAAAGAGATCGCCCAGCTCACTTCATTTTTGATAGAGAGAAAAAAATTGCCATCGCTGCCAGAAGAAGTTGAAGCAAAGCTTGGATTTACCAGGTAGAGGCCTGGTATGTTGGCGTGCTGATATCATGATAAAACAAGAACGTCCACCCTTCTTCATTTCCCTGTTTCCACCATTGTTGCCTTAACTGCATGGCCTTATCGGCATCGTGATCGTATTTGGTTTTGTATTTTACTTTCATTTGGTGATACTGAGGAGCATCATCACCACCAAAGAAAATGATTTCATTGCCTTCCTTTATCCAAAACACCTGGTGATTTTCGGAATGGGCTCCCGTATGTTCATAAAAAATATAATCATCGATTACGCCCTTATCATCATGCATGAAATGAACAAGATGAGATTGCAGTAGGGGTTCAATTTCATCAGGGATAAAAGAAGGCAGGCCTTTCTTCCAAGCAAAATCAAGTTCTCTTTGCTGGAGGTAATATTTTGCGTTGGGGAAATTCATCACATCCTGGTCGCCAAATCTTTTTGCACCTGGATTGCTTACACCGCCTGCATGATCTTTATGTAAATGAGAAAGCAAAACTTTTGTAACATCCCCCGGTTCATATCCTGCTGCTCTTATATTTTCATGGATCTGCAATTTGCCTTCATTATTTTCAAAACCAAGACCCGTATCCAGCAACAGAACATCTTTTGATGTAATTACCAGGAATGGTTGCACCTCTACAAGCAAACTACCGCGCGGGCGATCATTCAATTCATGCCTCGATTCATCAAAGGGAACGAACAATTTAGTCTGATCAATGGTAAACGAACCTTCAGATAAGGGAAAGATTTTCATAACTGCAAAGATGAAGAAAACAGATCAGTAAAGAATATCGAACAGGGAGCAAGGATTGTTCAATATTCAACCCGGCCATACCGGCGAATGGCTACAGAGATAACGGTTATTTGATATGCAAAAGAGCCATTTTTTG
>CBIHLW010000384.1:0-3402 GCA_966210755.1 uncultured bacterium | reverse complement strand
TGGGAACCGCTCCATACAAAGATTATGTAGAAAAACTGGTTCCATTTAACTGGCGCGGATGGTGGGATTATGGAACAGGCGCATTGGGTGACATGGGATGTCATATTATTGAACCCGCGTTCAGGGTTTTGAACCTTCAATATGCTACAGATGTACAGGCCAGCGTAGGATCTGTTTATGTAGATGAATTCAAGCGTGGATATTTCCCCGAAAGCTGTCCGCCTTCAAGTCATGTTACACTGACCTTTCCAAAAACAAAAAAAACAAAAGATGAAGTGGTGGTGCATTGGATGGATGGTGGCATACAACCGGAAAGACCTGAAGAATTAGGTCCCAATGAAATGTTTGGTGATGGTGGTAATGGTGCCTTGTTCATAGGAACAAAAGGAAAGATGATGTGCAGTACCTATGCTGCCAATCCAAGATTACTTCCTACATCAAAAACAGATAAGGTGAAGGTGAAGCAAAAATATGAAAGGGTGCCAGGCGGTGCAGAAGGTCATTATGCACAGTGGGTTGAAGCCTGTATTGCCGGTTACGGTAAAAAAGAAGTAAGCTCGCCATTTGAAATTGCAGGACCGGTAACAGAATCATTATTAATGGCCAACCTTGCCATCCGGGCGCACGATATCCGAAAAGCAAAAGCGGATGGAAAAGGTTTCGACTGGCCCGGAAGAAATATTAAACTGGTTTGGGATAACGATAATATGAAGGTTAGCAATTTTGATGATGTGAACCAGTTTGTGAAAAGGGAGTACAGGGATGGATATACCTTAAAATTGTGAATCAGTGATTGCGAGGTAAATACTCTTTTGAACATTAAACTTTAAACTTTAAGAAATACAATGGAACGCAGAGAAGCCGTAAAATACATCAGTCTCTTATTAGGTGGCGCAGTGGTTGGAGGTACAGGTTTTCTTACAGGATGCAAAAGTGAAACAGGAAAACCCATGGCCTGGGATGCAAATGAAATTGCCTACCTGGACGAAATTGCTGAAACCATACTTCCTCAAACATCAACTCCCGGTGCGAAGGCTGCACGGGTAGGCGATTTCATGAAAATTATGGTGAATGATTGTTATGAGGCATCAGACCAGAAGGCTTTCAGGGAAGGGATGAACAAACTGAATGAAGAAAGTACCAGGAAGTACGATATGGATTTTGTAAAGATCAACCCGGAACAACGTAAAGACCTCCTGATAGCTATTGACGCGGAAGCAAAAAAATTCCAGAAAGAAGAGGTTAATCCATTTAACGATGAAGAAAATAAAAAATCAAAAGCTGATCCCAAATATGTAAAAAAGCGAATGTCGCCTCATTATTTTACCATGATGAAACAGTTAACGCTTCTCGGATATTTCAGCTCTGAGATTGGTGCTAAAGAAGCACTTGGTTATGTGTCTGTACCCGGCAGGTACGAAGGATGCACAACCTATGAAAAAGGGAAACGCTGGGCTTAAAAATTAATTTCTATGATCTACAAGAGAAGAGCCTTCCTGAAAACTGCAGGCGTACTTGGTTCGGGTTTGTTGCTTGGCAAATATCTTACTGGCTGCAGCGCCATTTCTCGCGGCACAGACATCAATAAAAACTTTGGCATCCAGTTGTATACCGTCAGAGATGTTTTACCTGCCGATCCCCGGGGAGTGCTTACTCAACTGGCTGGATTTGGCTATAAAGAGATCGAAAGCTATGAAGGTGATAAGGGCATGTTCTGGGGAATGAAAAATACAGAATTCAAAAAACTCATGGATGATCTTGGAATGAAAGTGGTGGCCAGTCATTGCGATATTGAAAAAGACTTTGAACGAAAAGCAGCAGAAGCAGCGGAAATAGGAATGCGGTATCTGTTATCGGCCTGGATAGGCCCACAGCCCCGTATAGACGAATATAAAAAAGCCGCTGATAAATTCAATCAGCGTGGTGAGATTTGCAGGAAGCACGGGCTACGCTTTGCTTATCACAATCACGATTACAGTTTCAAACAACTTGAAGGTCAATTTCCGCAGGATGTTCTAATGAACGCAACCGGCAGTGACCTTGTAGATTTTGAGATGGATATTTACTGGGTAGTAACAGCCGGACAGGATCCCATACAATGGATCGAAAGATATCCACAGCGCTTCAAATTATCGCACATTAAAGACCGTAAGAAAAATGTTCCTGCTTCACAGGGTGATGCATCCACAAATCTGGGAACCGGTACTATAGATTTTCCAGCCATACTTTCTGCAGCCCAACAAAATGGCATGGATCATTATCTGGTTGAACAGGAATTGTATGAAAATACCACCCCGCTGGAGGCTGCAGGAGCCGGTGCGGCATACATGAAGAAGATTAAGGTCAGCGCTTAGGTACCGGAATAGAATCTTCCAGCCTGGACGAATCTACAGGTAAACTCTGGTTTAGCTCAATGGTATTGCTCGAATCGGGCAGGTTTCCATTCACATTTTGAACTCCGGGTGTAATGGGTGAAGAAGGCACTTCGTTTTCTGAAGTATCGTTACCGCATGCCCACAAAACAGATGTCGATATAAATACGGTTACGCAAAATTTCATCCAGGTCATTTGACAATTTTATTTATTACTGCAATTTACTTACCAGATATGAAAAGCCCCGGTAGAAACCAGGGCTGCGACTACTACTATATGCTTATGAGGAAAACTCAGGGTTTAACTTTTTTCTGGTAGAGTTCCCAGTCTGTTTTTGAGGAACGCAGGATGAGCTTATTATCAGCATTCTCAAGTGTAATGTAATAATGGGTCCCTTCAATATTTGACAATTCAAACAAATCTGATATCCAGTAACCATTCTGCAACTCGTTAAGGGATGTTTGCAGTATCACCGGTAATTCAGTGAACAACATATTTCTGGTGGTAGCAATGTGCGCTCCATCTTTTGCATAAAAGGCAAAAACGTGCTGGCAATTAAGAAGGAACTGTGCTCTGTAATAATCCTTGCCAACGCTCCAGCTAACTTCTTCAGCCTGGCGAAATGAATTGTTAAACGATTCGAGAACGGCATAACTAACCGGATCTTCTTTAACCGGCATGCTTCCTGCCATAAATGAACCCATTGACAGCAGCAGGATGAGTAAAAATTTCATAAAAATTATTTTAATGATTTATTGTTTTAATTCTGACGCAAAACTATAAATGCATGAAATTTTTATCAAGCTGTATGGTAATGGATCGTGGATTTCAGGTAATGAAATGAGATTCTTTGGCTATTGGCCGTTGGCCGCTGGCTATTGGCTTTTCTCTTTTACCAATGAAAGATCATTCAGATCAATCTGCATAGGTAATAAACCAATTTTTACTACCGCCTTCCTGCCCCTTAATTCAAGTACTACGCCTACCTGCAGGTTCTTTTTCATTTTAACCGTATCTCCTACTTTGATA
>CBIHLW010000383.1:0-3405 GCA_966210755.1 uncultured bacterium | reverse complement strand
GGCTTTTACAGCCTGGTTTTTAACAAAGGCACCATTTCATTCTTCCATCTTAAAAAATCGCCTTCCAGTATATGCCTTCTGGATTCCTTCACCAGCCATAAATAAAATGCAAGGTTTTGAATAGATGCTATTGTTAATGCAAGTAGCTCGCCCGATTTAAAAAGATGTCTTACATAAGCTTTGTTATAATAATGGCTGATTTCACAATCCAGTCCATCATCAATGGGAGAAAAATCCTTTTCCCATTTTTTATTGTCAATATTGATCACACCCCTGGTTGTAAAGAGCATGGCATTTCGCCCGTTACGTGTAGGCATTACGCAGTCAAACATATCAACGCCCAGTGCAATACACTCAAGTATATTCCAGGGTGTACCCACACCCATCAGGTAACGTGGTTTTTTTTCAGGCAGGTTCTCACAGCATAACTGACAGATCTCATACATTACCGGTTCCGGCTCTCCAACACTTAAGCCTCCGATAGCATTTCCTGTAGCATTTTTTGAGCTGATATATTCACAGGATTCTTTTCTCAGATCATGGTGTATGGCCCCCTGTACAATCGGAAAAAGGTTTTGTGTATGACCATATTTATCCGGCGTAGAATTAAAATGATGAAAACACCTGTCCAGCCAGCGGTGGGTGAGCTGCATGGATTCCAGTGCATATTTGTATTCTGAATTGGCAGGCGGACACTCGTCAAAGGCCATCATGATATCAGCGCCAATGGTTCTTTCAATGTCCATTACTTTTTCCGGAGTGAACAAATGTTTACTTCCATCAATATGGCTCTGAAACAGAACGCCCTCCTCATTGATCTTCCTGTTGGAAGCCAGTGAAAAAACCTGGAACCCTCCACTATCCGTGAGTATGGGAAGATCCCAGTTCATAAATTGATGAAGTCCCCCGGCCGCTTCCATAGTTTCCATACCAGGCCTCAGGTAAAGGTGATAGGTATTGCCCAGGATAATATGTGGCTTTACCTGTTCCTTTAACTGTTGTTGAGAAACAGCTTTCACACTTCCAATTGTACCCACCGGCATGAAGATCGGGGTTTCAATTGTTCCATGATCCGTGGTAATATTTCCCGCCCTGGCAGCAGTTAATTCATCAGTTTTTAGTAATTCAAATTTTAAAGCCGGCATAAAGGGCGAAGATACCCACTGGACCCTTAAAGGGAAACTATGCCGGAAAAACAATTCTTATCCTCCCGTAATTAAAGCCGCACCCTGAAGAAAATTCACTTCACCGGGACCGGGCAGATAAATGAAAAAAAAGTTCAATCCACGCACCCCTTTAGGGGTCCAGTAGGTATCTTCGCTTCCATGCTTATGAGTTGGGGTGCTATTATTTTTTATGCTTTTCTGGCTGTTACTGCAGTGCAGTTATTCTATTATCTCTATTTTTTCAGCAGGGTGGCTTTTTACAAAATCAAACCGAAAGAACATTCACAACAACATCCTGTTTCCGTAGTAATCTGTGCAAGGGATGAAGATGAAAATATAGCAAGGAATTTACCGGGCATACTGGTACAGAATTATCCCACTACGCATGAAGTGATTGTAGTGAACGATAATTCTCTGGATGATACAAAATATATTCTTGCCGAACTTCAGAAAACTTTCAGAAAACTTCAGATCGTTGATCTTACGCAGGAAGCCAAGATGATCGCCGGTAAAAAATTTCCTTTATCCATCGGCATCAAGGAAGCCAAACATGAAATTGTTTTACTTACCGATGCGGATTGTGTGCCAGCCAGTGAAAACTGGTTGTTCCTCATGCAGGATGCTTTCAGTAATGGCACAGAAGTGGCTCTTGGATACGGGGCCTATCATAAAGCACCCGGATTTTTAAATAAAGCCATCCGGTTTGAAACTTTTCATACTGCGCTGCAATATTTTGGTTATGCGCTCAAAGGAAAACCTTATATGGGAGTTGGAAGAAATCTTGCCTATCGTAAAGATCTTTTCTTCCGCAACAAAGGGTTTTCGGCCATCAATAATATTCCAAGTGGAGATGATGACCTGTTCATCAACCGGGTTGCCAATAAACACAATACTTCTGTGGTGCTGGATCCTCAGGCCTTCACCCTTTCCAAACCAAAACAAACCTGGAAAGAATGGAAGAAACAAAAGGCCCGGCATTATTCAACCGGGAAATTTTACAAGACCTCACACCAGTTTCTTTTAGGATTATACACTTTCAGCTTTTTCTTTTTTTACCCTTTATTTGTAACATCCATATTATTTTTTGACTGGAGACTTGCCCTGATTCCTTTTGGTGTGAGAATGATATTGCAGGGTATCATCTGGTACAGGTCCATGAAACTACTCAACGAAAAAGACCTGTTCCCTGCATTTATATTATGGGATATCTGGATGTTCTTATACTACATTCTGTTCGCGCCTTCATTATGGAGGAAGCCCAGGAAGACGTGGAACTGAGAAAGGAAGCAATTGGGCTATGAGCTGTGAGCTGTGAGCTGTGAGATGGCGAGCTATATTTGTGGCATGGAGGTGTTGCTAAAATATTTTTCGGAGTTTAGCCAAAAACAAATCGAACAATTCAAAGCCCTGGATGGGTTATATCAGGAATGGAATACAAAGATCAATGTGATATCCAGAAAGGATATTGATGGCCTTTATGAGAAACACATATTGCATTCACTGGCTATTGCAGCTGTATTTGATTTCAAACCTGGAATGGAGGTCATTGATATTGGAACAGGCGGCGGTTTTCCCGGTGTGCCGCTGGCGATATTTTTTCCGGAGGTAAAATTTCACCTGGTTGACAGCATCAATAAAAAATTAAAGATCATTGAAGCGGTTAAAGAGTCCATAGGCCTCACCAATATCACCACCCAACATACCAGGGCGGAAGATATCAGGAACCGGAAATTTGATTTTGCCGTAAGCCGCGCCGTTGCTCCACTCAAGGACCTGATGCGCTGGAGTTTTCCATTACTTAAGAATTCTAAGTTTGAATCAAACGGTATCGTTTACAGATCGGGACTTATTTGTCTGAAAGGTGGCGACCTGGCTCAGGAAATTTCTGAAAGCCGTGCCCGGCCGAAGATGGTAGATATCTCCGGACTGTTCAAGGAAGCGTATTTTAAGGAGAAGTATTTGTTGTATGTGGATCAAAGGCATAAGGTTTAGGGTATAGGGTGTAGGGTGTAGGGATTTAGATCCTTTGATCTTTTTATTACCATACATTTCTTTTACAAAACTTTGAATTTCGGACACCAACTCTATACCCTATACCCTAAACCCTAAACCCTATACCCTAAACCCTATACCCCATACCCTTCCTCAATTCGGCCATTTCAACTCAATCTTATTATTCCGCCTGTCAATATCCGCCATTCTGAAACTGGGATCAATTTCTACACTTACTATATCATTC
>CBIHLW010000382.1:0-3407 GCA_966210755.1 uncultured bacterium | reverse complement strand
CCAGGTTTTCCTTATTAGCAAGAAGAACCTCCTTTTCTTTGTTGGCGGCCACCAGCTGGCCTATCAGGTCCCTGATCTTGTTGTCCCAGAATTGCCGCTGATCCTGCAGGTCGTTAAAATATGGATCTGATTCTATCGGAAATCTTAGCATAGGCACCAGTTCGCAGGTTTCCGGAAGCGTGCAGTCCCTTTCACCTTTATCGGCAGGTTTGTGCTTGCCTCTGTATTGAGCATCATCCGAATTTGAATAATCACAATTGAACGTATCGTGCCACTCTGAAACAATACGCTGCAGTCCATACCTGGAACAAATGGCAGCATTCAACTGGTAGGAAATTTTAACTGCCTTTACCATTAATTCAATGATCTTATCACGTGTGGCGATTACTGCTTCCAGTTTTTTATAATATTGTCCCAGGCAGTCTATGATGCCTCCATTCAGTTCCGGCCTGTTCAGGCATTTGATGCAATTGAGCAGATCATCATACTCTTCCTTCAGTTCATCTACCCTGATATAAAAATCACGCACCATGCAGAATAAAAGATTGATGGCATTGACACTGCTTTGCGTAGTACAGCAAATGTTATCTACCTGTGCAGAAAACACATGAAGATGCTGGCAGATATAACCGGCAAGGTCATTCGCTTTTAAAAGGTCTTCGAACCAGGCTTTGTACTTGTCGCGAAAATGTACGGCCGAATCAAATTGTTTTTGAAGGCGTCTGGCCTTTTCATCTGCATGTCTGAATTTTCTTTCTACTGCACTCAATTGCTTTTTCCAGGAATCATAACAACAGTCTGAACCTCCGGGGTCGCCGGCCGGCTGGTCAGGACAACATTCCAGGATGTCATTATCCCAATTGTCAGGAAGCGGGCAGTAATTATGTTTAGTCAGCATATAATTATATTAATAAGTTTGAATTTGGGTTTGTTCCTGATGCTGTTTTGGCCGGCAAACAGGATTGTCTTCAGGCCTGCATACACCCGTTTTTACTTCATCGCATATATCACATATATCGCACTTGCACTGTTCCAGCCTGCCTTCATAACCACTGGACCTGATACATTCACAATGGCAGTCACATAATTTCTTAGTGGCCCGGAGCACACCTTTATAATCGCTGCGGCGGGAATACAATCCTGTGGTAGACTTAGTAAGTTCCTGGATGGCTTTGCCCAATTCATCCTGTACCTTTTTGAGGTCATCACTTCCTTTTTTCATTTTTTCAACAATGAAATCATCAAAGGCCTTAGATTTTTCCTGAAGTAATTTTTGCAAAGGATCAAGGCTTGTCACATTGGAAAACATCTGGATACCAGATACCCTGGCAGCTGAATTAAAGATGATATTCATATCCTGCAGAAAAATGGTGGGCGCATGCTCCAGATGATGAAGTACTTCCCTGGAATTGCATTTATCTTCCATCTCCTGGTCGTTGTTCTTACAGTTGTCATATGATTCGCCTGTAAGCAATTTCTTTTGCGTGGAGTTACAGCCATCATTGATGCAGGTATTCAGCTTGCATGCAGCCTCCTTGAGTTCTGCAACCTTTATTTTGGCTTCCTTCGTTGCATTTACGATTTCTTTTAGCGTCTTAGCCAGATCATCGTTCAGTGTTTTATATGCACCAACGTTTTCTTTTATGCCTTCATTCACCTGTACAAGTTCAATGCCCACTGAAAGTTCCAGATTCCTGTAGAATTGATAGTTCATCTCTGTTTTTACAAAACAGCATTTTTTATCATTGTATAACTGGTGATCCCCATGTCTTATCTGTTCCCATTGCTGCACAACAGCAGCCTTGCCTTTTAATTCTTCGCATACCTTGTTTCTTTCATTGCGGATAGATATATCTGTGGGATTAGAACCGTCATTGCAGTTATCTTCATCTTCGCGGGGATGTTCCTGCCGCGGATGATCATGGTAAGAACCTTTATTCCCGTAATTTTCGTCGTCCTGGCGGGAATCCCTTGGATCGCGGATAGTTGCCATATTAATTAGGTTTTAAAAATTAATGATTAAGATTCCTGGAGCATTTTGTGCATGAAGCGGAGTATGATAAATTCTGCAGGACGTACCACGGCCATTCCTATTTCCACTATCATCCGGCCTTCCCAGATATCCAGTTCCGTCATGGTTTCATTTAAACCAACTTTTACAAAATAGGCTTCGCGGGTTGTGGTTCCCATCAATGCACCTGCCTTCCATTGCTGGGTGAGATAATTCTCTATCATGGATTTTACCCTTATCCATGTATTCCGGTCATTGGGTTCAAACACAAATTGCTCCGTTGCATTTTTGGTAGATTCCTCAACCATATTGAAAAACCTTCTAACAGAAATGTAACGCCATTCATTATCGTTCCCGGCAAGCGTGCGTGCACCCCAGATCAGTGCAGGACCACGGCCAGGAAACGACCTGATAACATTGATGGATTTACCGCTCACAACATCCACGTTAAGGTTCTTCTGATCGTTATGGCTTACCACTATTTCAGGGCGTACTGCATAATCGATTCCTACGTTTGCCGGCGCTTTCCATACACCTCGCGTATCATCAACTTCGGCATATTTACCAACAACAGCTGAGGAAGCGGGCATCAGCATTTCAATATCAGTGATCGCCCCTTTTGCCATGAAATAAAAAGCATTGTTCTTGCCTTTTAATTCAGCCAGTGTTCCGCTGAGTGATGCATCTCCTTTTCCAACGATCGTTACATTATTACCTGAATCATCGTACTGGTAATCGAGCCTGGTATAAATGCGCGGGTAATAAGCGGCAGCGTATTTACGTTTCTCAATTTCACCGAAATCGAAGTCGCGGAAGGTCTGGATGGCATCAAATGCCGGATCGGCAGGATTGGTCCATATATCCATCACCACAAACCGGTCCTTAAGATCTTCGGCCTGGTCAATGGCTTCTTTATGCAATGCGTAATAATTTCCTGCAGATGTCATGTTAACGGCATCAGGGAAAAGTATAAGCGTCACCTCATTTATTTTAGAAACTTCAGTTAATCCTCCCGTTAAGGTAGTAAGGTCAATAACACCGCCACCACTGTAGTCGCCAATGGAAACGATATAGCAATCGCCTCCTCCATTGATAAAAAACATTTGCAGTGAATAATACATCAGGTATTTTCCGGGGTTCAATACCTTACCCTGCACATCTATTTTATTGGATTGCGTTGTGTCGATCGTTACCTGAATGGATGTTTCCAGTTGCGGTCCGCCGAAATACTGCTCGTATTCAAGCATGGAATTGATACGCCTGGGTTTATTCAGCAGGTCATTCTCTTCCTTTAATTGCGCCTTGGCAGTATATCCGATGAAGGCCGGGATAGCAGTTTCAACAGATGCAATGGATGGTGGGAGTTTTGGAATTTCTTCAATGTACACTCCCGGGG
>CBIHLW010000381.1:0-3435 GCA_966210755.1 uncultured bacterium | reverse complement strand
GAAACATATGGGTCCTAACCATTTCTTCTATCCCAATAAAAATTCATCAGCCATTGCCGGCCTATTTATATCTAAAATTATTTTTACAATAAAAAAGCCTCCGTAAAAGGAGGCTTTTTTATTGACAGGAAATTTAAAAATCTTTCTTCTGTTTTTTGATCTCTTCAAGCATTTCCTTCACGGCTCTTTCCAGTTGAGGATCCTTTCCGCTTAAAACTGATTTAAAATCATTCTGCACTTTGATATCCGGCTCGAGCTGCAGGTTTTCTGTTGGTCTTCCTTCCTTACCAATTGTAGCTACCATTGGTATTCCAAATACCAGAGAGGGATCTATCTGAGTTTCCCACCATACGGCGGTACCGGTTCCGGGCACAGGCATGCCAATTGTTTTTCCAATACCGAGACTTTTATAAGCGTATGGAAAAATGAAGGCATCAGAATAATTTGATTCACTCATCAACACTGTTGAAGGATTCGTCCATTTATTGAACGGCTCACTTGAATTGAGTTTAACTCCCTGCGGGGCCATGGCCAGGTATTTTTTACCACTGAGGAAAGTTACCAGGTCATCGTGCAGCCAACCTCCACCATTAAACCGGGTATCAACAATCAGTGCTTCCTTGCCTGCTGATTTGCCAAGTACATCTTCGTACACGGTACGGTAGCTGCCATCATTCATTCCCTGTACGTGCACGTATCCCACTTTTCCTCCTGATAATTCTTCAACTTTCTTCCGGTTGTTCTCAACCCATCGCTGATAAAGCAATCCCTGTTCCTCGCCCTGTGAAATAGGTTTGGTACTTTCTTCCCAACGCTGTTTAGTTTCGGGATCATATAAACTCAATAAGGTGTTTTGATTAACTTTTCTGTTTAGCATTTTTGACCAATCCATATTCTCCGTGATTGCTTCACCATCGATCTTTTCAATGAGCACACCTTTCCTGATCTTTGTTTTTGCATTTGTAAAGGGGCCGCCATCCAATACCTCCATTACTTTTAAACCCGGACCGGCAAACTTTTCATCATAGAGTAAGCCGAGAGAGGCAGTAACGTCCGTGTTTTGCTGCGGAGCTGCATACCGGCCACCAGTATGCGAAGCATTGAGTTCACCAAGAAGTTCACTTAACAGTTCCTGGAAGTCGTAGTTATTATTGATGTGCGGGAGGAACTTCGCATATTCCTTGTGATACATCTTCCAGTTGATGCCATGGATCTTTGGATCATAGAATTTTTTTGATACCTGTCTCCAGGCGTGGTCAAAAATGTATGCTCTTTCCTTATCGGCTTTTAAAACCATTTCCCCGTTTACCGTAACCGGTGTAATGCGGCCATTATCTGCGTCTACCTTCATGATCCTTCCATTGCTCAGAACAAAAAGTGATTTTCCATCATTGGAAACATCCATTCCACCGGGACCGCCATCCAGCTTGGCTACCAGTTTGGTTTCCTTTGTACGTGGGTTGGTCATCCACAGATCATAGCCTTTTTCCATCCTGGCTATGAAATACAATTTCTCACCGTCCTTGCTCAGTAAAAAATCAGAAATATTTCCGGAGTTAATGGTTAAACGGATCTTACGATTATCAAGCCCTTTGAATTCAGGCTCCCATCCTTTGCCTGGGGGAGCAATCTTATTCGAAGTATCTTTTTTTGCTTCTTCTTTTTGTTTGTCCTCACGTTCTTTCTCCAGTGCAAATTCATCTTTTGTCAATCTGAATTTATCATAGGCTTCCTGGTCAAAGAACATGGCATAAACATCCACTTCTCTTGCGCCCTGGAAGGCCAGTGGCTTTTTGCCATCCCGGTCTGTAACCCATAAAAGAGATTTTCCGCCAAAGGCCCATTTAGGCTGACCATCAAAAAATCCACTGTTGGTGATGTTCATTCTTTCACCGCTGCCATCAGCCTTCATTAAGGCCACCTCCGAGGATGGCCATCTGCCTTCAGCAGAATTAAATGCCAGCCATTTTCCATCAGGAGACCAGGTGTAATACTGATCGCCATCAGCATAAGAAAAGTTTACGCCTTTTGGTACGATGGTACTGTTCTTTTTATTGCCAATGTTATGAACCTTTAAAATATTCCTTTCTTCCAGGTAGGCCAGTTCTTTTCCATCCGGAGAAAGTATTGGTTGAAATTCATCCGCATCCGTAGCTATCAATGGTTCTTCTTTGATAACAGTTGAATCATAGAAATAAGCTTCTTCTTTTCTGTCAATCGTAGCTTTATAAATATCCCAGCTATCGTCTCGTTCTGTTGAATAATAAAAGGTTCGGCCATCAGGACTGAATTGTACATTTCTTTCCTGTTGCGGTGTGTTGGTAATGCGTTTTGTAAGTCCGCCTTCAACAGAGGTCACGAATACTTCGCCCCGCACCACAAATGCAATTTCTTTTCCATTAGGTGAAAGGGCCGCCTGTGTTACTCCTGTATTTACAGGAAGGATCTTATCATCACCTCCGCGTGTATCTGCACTGATGGTAATTTTTACTTTTTGTGCAGCACCACCATCTTTCATTGTATAAATCTCTCCATCATAGGAATAAGCAAGCGTACCATCGCTGGCTCTTGTTAAATGACGGACAGGATGGTCTTTCATTTTTGTAAGCTGTGCTACTGACGATTGTCCACCCACACTTGCCTTATAAATATTCTGTGCTCCATCTTTTTCACTGAGAAAATAAAATGTGTTGTCATCGCCACCCCATACAGGTTCACGGTCTTCTCCTTCAAATGTTGAAACCTGAATATATTCATCTTTTTTAGTGTCATACATCCAGATGTCTCGGGTTACTGATGAAGTATGGTGTTTACGCCAGCCGTCTTCATATCCTTTACGGTCCTGGAAAATAAGTTTATCTCCTTTTGCATTGAATTTTGCAAATTCAGAACCTGCGGAGAGGTACATTACAGACCGGCCGCCGGTAACAGGAACTGTGTATAATTTCTGGAACAATCCTCTCTGTGGAAACCTTGCAGAAGTATAAATATCATTCCGGCTGGTTCCGAATAAAACGGTTTTACCATCAGGCGTAAAATCATACGGGACATCATTGGCTGAATGATAAGTAAGCCGTTTGGCTTCTCCTCCTCCCGCTGGCATAACATAAACATCAAAATTCCCATAACGGTCCGAAGCAAAGGCCAGCCATTTTCCATCCTTACTCCACACGGGCATATAATCATGTGCTTCGTGCAGCGTAAGAGGAATGGCTTCTCCGCCGGAGGAAGCAACTTTGTACAGGTCGCCCTTGTATCCGAAAACTATGGTTTTTCCATCAGGGGAAATAGATGGATACCGGAGCCACAGCGGATTTGTCTGGGCAAAACTTCCCATGGTTATGAGTAATGTTGCGCATGCAATCAATCTTTTCATATGCTTTGGTTTAATTTTAAAGTGGATTGTACTAAAGTTATAGATTGAATTATATGTTC
>CBIHLW010000380.1:0-3438 GCA_966210755.1 uncultured bacterium | reverse complement strand
ATAAACTAATATGAAAAAGACATTTTTATTTCTTGTTTTTTGTGCATACATATCAAACCTGATGGCACAAAAGGAAAGCTATGACCTTATCAGTTTTATTCCACCCCAGGGCTGGAAAAAGGAGCAAAAGGAAACCCTCATTTTATACACTATAATCGATCAGCAAAAAAGAACCTGGTGCCAGGTGGGTATTGTAAAAAGCACCATAAGTAAAGGGACTATCAACATGGATTTTGACAGTGAATGGCAGGAGCTGATTGTAAAAAATTATAATCCTTCGGAGGCGGCCGTTGCAAATGAACCAGAGGAATCAGGAGAATGGAAGATTAAGGTGGGCTCAGCCGGTTTTGTTTTCAATAATGAAAATGCTTATGCCATATTAAGTACAATGAGCGGTTATAACAGGTGTGCAAGCATAGTGATCACCAGCAATAGCCCGGACTATATGAAAGATATTGAATCACTTTTAGGATCTGTTGAACTCATTACTCCTGAACCTGTTCAACTAATGCCCATCGATGGCGCAAATCCTACTGTCATTACCAATCCGGGAAAGTTTGCTTTTACTACCACTAATTTTGATAATGGCTGGGTAAGCGTAGTTAAAGAAGACTGGGTTGAAGTAACCAAACAGGGTATTAAAGTTTTGATACACTATCCAAATAAGGTGGTTGATGATTATTCCCCCGACCTACTGGAAGGATTGAAGGAAGCCTGGGATGTGCTGGTAGCACCCCGTTATAGTTCAGCTAAAAATTTTGAATTCAAACCCATACGCAACTGGGAATCCATTGAGTTTGCCGAAGCGGATGTTATAGAGAATTCAACAGGCAGACAGGTGCATGTTGTATTATTTAAAAAGAATTTGAGTGGGGGGCATGGAAAATATCTTGAGTTCATCACAACAGATAAAAAAACTTTTGAAATGGAGTTTGGGCCGTATAATGCTGAAGAACTGGGTTGGGATAAGATGGTTATGATGGCAGGCTACAATAAATTTGCTGTTGCGGAATCTGACCTTCAGCATAAATGGACCAACAAGTTTACAGGCATACAACAATATGTAAATGCAGTAACAGGGTTGGATGCAGGTATGAATACCCATGCTTCTACAGAGAATTTCAATTTTTTGCCCGGTAATCAATATAACTGGGACCTTGTAGTAGCAAGTGGTATGGTTGGCAGTATCAAATTCGAGAGTGTAAAATCATCAGGTAAATTTTCCATGATTGGAAACTGGCAAATTAATTTCTCCGATCTCGAAGGCAAACCAAAAACCTATGATGTGTACTTCTCCTGCATAAAAGGGTTTCGTATTTTATGGATAGATCAGCAGGCCTTTGCCAGGGTTGAATAGTTGTTGCTGCAACAACCCGGATGTCCCGGCAAACTCAAAATTTCAGTAACCTGGGAGATTGCATCAGAATGTATTCTTCCACATCATACTCTCCACCGGACGGTCGGGCTGTTGGCTGTACTTGGCATTTTTTTTCTGGTTGTATTTGATCTCAATTTCACCTTCAACAGGAAAATAGATCAATTGCCCAACCGGCATGCCATGATATACTTTAACAGGCTGCTTTACCGATATCTCAAGCGTCCAGTGACCGCAAAAACCAACATCTCCCTTACCTGCCGTGGCATGGATATCAATACCAAGTCTTCCTGTAGATGATTTGCCTTCCAGGAAAGGAACATGTGCATGTGTTTCCGTGTATTCCTGCGTTACTCCCAGGTAAAAAATGTGCGGATACAATACAAAGCCCTCATCTGGAATCTCAAAATATTCTATCTCGTTATGTTTTTTTGCATCCAGGATGTGTTCGCGGTAAGTGGCCAGGTGTTTACCCAGGTGAACGTCATAGCTGTTACTTCCTAAACAATCGCGCAGATAAGGTTCAATTTTAATTGATCCTTTTTCAATTTCTTCGAGTATGCGTTTATCAGAGAGGATCATGAAAAACTAATTTGGTGGTTTATTTGATCGCAGTGGCAAAATAATCGTGAAATTTGAATCCATGCCCATTTTTTTTCAACACAGTGTTGATGATCATACCAAACTTGCCATCTGGCATATTAAAGAGGAAGCATCTTTTTTCCTGAATCATGTGCCCCTGCACCGTAATATCACCCACCCACATAAGCGCCTTCAGCACCTGGCGGGCAGATACCTTTTAAGATACCTGTTCCCGGATTTTCCGACTTCCCTGATCAGGATAGCGGATACAAGAAAACCATTTCTTGAAGATGAAGCCTATCATTTTTCAATTTCGCATTGTGGCGATTACGCGGCCGTTATTGCCAGTAGCAAAAGCAGGGTAGGGATAGACATAGAGATTCCAACAGAAAAAGTGATGAAGATCGTTCATAAATTCCTTCACAAAGATGAATATGTGTTGTTAGAAGGCTTTGAAAATATAAAGGTTCCAGCAACCATTCTATGGTCGGCAAAAGAAGCCATGTTCAAATGGTGGGGCAATGGAAAGGTTGACTTTAGTGAAATGCTCCGTTTGAAAGGAAGATTGATTGAAGAAAAAGGCACACTTGATGCCCGTTTCTTAAAAGAGGAATGGCAGGTATCCTTTCCGGTGCAGTATCATTATTTTGATCACATGGTTCTTGCCTGGGCGCAAACGGATACTACCTCTGACCTTGTCCCGCAGGGATATAAGCTCTGAATATAAACGGCCACTGAAAAAAACCACCACCTCTCTGACCTTGTCATCCCGCAGGGACCTAAGCGTTGAATGTTGTAACAGGTTTGTTTCCTTTCAACAGCCATTTACTTTCAAATCACCCTATTTGGCAATCAGCCTCACCTCATCATCATCATCGCTATTTGTATCATCAAGCAAAGGAATATCACCAATGGAAGCGCCTGCAATCCCTTTAATGGATCCATACATCCCTGAAGTGCTGATCAGCACCTTTTCCAGTTGCTTCTCTCTTTCTTTCCATAATTTCTCCATCTGGATCCTTTCCCGGGCAATTGAATTTTTCATGGATAAAAACCCCTCTACGATCGTTTCAATATTCTGCCTGAATTCGTTACCGGTAAGGTAATCATACAGCAGATGCATTTTATCGCCCCGGTTCTCTTCCGCTTTCTTGGTTTCTGAAATGCTGATAATGGTATGACGCAAAGCAGTGGTCAGTGCAAGCACTTCGCCAAAAGAACAGATCCATACGCCGTCGCGCTCACCAAAGCAATTCATTTCTTTTGGATAGGCCTGGGTAACAAGAATGGCAACATCAGCTTTTTTATTCCGCATGTCGGTCTTTAACTTATCGATCCATGCATTGCTGAAGGCTTTTGTTCTCTTGCTTTCAAAAATGATGCTGCCACATTCAGTGCCCAGCTTATTCATTACGTGTTGAATGCAGTCTGCTCCTTCAACGCCTTTTCCTACTTCGGAAATGCTGTCAAAAGGAAAATGA
>CBIHLW010000379.1:0-3464 GCA_966210755.1 uncultured bacterium | reverse complement strand
GGTTACCAATATTTACAGGCATGTGATAATCGCTCAGCAACAACCGGTAAATACCATCAACCAAATCATCAACATAACAAAAAGAGCGTGTTTGAGAACCATCGCCAAAAAGGGTAAGGTCTTCACCCCTTAATGCCTGACCGATAAATGCTGGCAATGCTCTTCCGTCATTCAATCGCATTCTTGGTCCATATGTATTAAATATGCGGATGATCCTGGTTTGTACATTATGAAAACTGTGGTAAGCCATTGTGATGGATTCCAGGTATCTCTTGGCTTCATCATACACACCGCGCGGACCAACAGGATTTACATTTCCCCAGTACTCCTCCGTTTGCGGATGTACCAGCGGATCGCCATACACTTCGCTTGTAGACGCTACCAGAATGCGGGCTCCTTTTGCCTTGGCCAGACCAAGACAATTATGCGTACCCATGGCACCCACCTTAAGGGTCTGGATGGGTATTTTCAGATAATCGATAGGGCTTGCAGGAGAAGCAAAATGAAGTATATAATCCAGTTGGCCTGGTATATGAATGAATTTGGTTACATCGTGGTGATAGAACTCAAATTCTTTCAATTTAAAAAGGTGTTCAATATTGCGAAGGTCTCCTGTGATGAGGTTATCCATTGCAATAACGTGGTACCCTTCCCTGATGAAGCGGTCGCAAAGGTGGGATCCTAAAAAACCGGCTCCACCCGTAACCAGCACTTTTTTGCTCATTAAACTAATTTTGGTTGATTCACTAAGGGACGGCCAATGCTTTCATAATGGAATCCTTTTTTCTCTATGGACTGCACGTCGAAAACGTTACGGCCATCAAAGATCACAGGATCTTTCAGCAAGGAAATCATTTTATCGAAATCAGGTGTTCTGAATTCATTCCACTCTGTTGCAATTACAAGTGCATCGGCATTTTCAAGACAATCGTACTGCGTTTCTGAAAAATTGATCCTGTTGCCAAACAGGTTTCTTACATTATTCATTCCCTCCGGATCAAATGCAGAAACAGTAGCGCCTTCTTTTAATAAAGCCTCAATGATCTCAAGAGCCGGAGCTTCGCGTATATCATCTGTATTGGGCTTGAAAGCGAGTCCCCAGATTGCAAAATGTTTTCCGTTCACATCACCAAAATACCTTTTGATCTTTGTTACCAGATGCGACTTTTGTTTTTCATTCACTTCCGTAACGGCATTCAGTATTTTGAATTCATAATTAATTTCTTTTGCAGAATGTACCAGTGCTTTTACATCCTTCGGAAAACAACTGCCTCCATAGCCAATGCCAGGGAATAAAAAACGCTTACCTATCCGGTCGTCGCTTCCAATTCCTTTACGCACCATATCAACATCCGCCCCGAGCTTTTCACACATCTGCGCGATCTCGTTCATGAAAGAGATCTTGGTAGCCAGGAATGCATTTGCCGCATACTTGGTAAGTTCGGCTGAACGTTCATCCATGAAGATGATTGGATTGCCCTGACGAACATAAGGGGCATATAATTCAGTGAGTAATTTCTGCGCTCTTTCAGAAGTTGTACCTATCACAATGCGGTCGGGTTTCATGAAGTCCTCTACAGCCACACCTTCACGCAAAAATTCCGGATTTGATACAACGTCAAATTCACCATTATAATTTTTGGAGATGGCAGCATGAACTTTTTCTGCAGTACCAACAGGCACGGTGCTTTTGTCTATGATCACTTTATAACCGGTAAGTAACCTTCCAATATTTTCAGCAACACCCAATACATATTGAAGGTCTGCCGAACCATCCTCACCCGGAGGGGTTGGCAATGCAAGAAAAATGATCTCCGCTTCTTCCAGTCCTTCTTTCAGATCGGTGGTAAAGGTTAAACGTTCTTCTTTGAGATTACGTTCAAATAATTTTTCAAGTCCTGGTTCATAGATGGTGATCTGCCCGTTTCTTAATTTATTGACCTTTCTTTCATCTATATCCACGCAGCTCACGTGGTTTCCCGTTTCTGCAAGGCAGGTACCGGTTACTAAACCTACATATCCTGTTCCTACAACTGTAATCTTCATATTGTACGATTTATTGGTTCGCGAATGATAATACTGTTGACGTGATGAAGTTCAATTGTTCTTCATCCATTTCGGTGTGCATAGGAAGGGAAATTACACGCTCTGTTAACCAGTCGGTCACAGGCAGATCCGTTTCTGAAGCCTTAAACTGTGCAAACATTTTTTGGCGGTGTGCCGGCACAGGGTAATAGATCATGGACGGGATATTCCGCGCTGCAAGATAATCATGCAATTGGTTTCTATCAATACCCTTCAGGATTAAAGTGTATTGGTGGAAAACATGTTTACAATAGCCTGCCCTGTAAGGAGTTGTGATGCCGGGATGGGCGGCAAAGGCATGATCGTAGGCATCTGCCACCTTTCTCCTGGCATCAATGTACTGGTCGAGGTATTTCAGCTTTATTTCCAGCACGCAGGCCTGAAGGGTATCCAAACGGCTGTTGCACCCTACCATATCATGATAATACCTTTGGCTCTGACCATGATTGGCTATCATCCTCATTCTGTCGGCCAGCTGATCGTTGTTGGTGATGATAGCGCCTCCGTCCCCATAACCTCCGAGGTTTTTGGAAGGGAAAAATGAGGTGGTGCCAATAGTACCGATGGTGCCGGTTTTTTGTACCGACCCGTCAGAAAAATAAAACTCGCTCCCTATGGCCTGGGCATTGTCTTCAATAACAGCGATGCCATGTTCATGTGCAATCTTCATAATGGCTTCCATATTGGCAGCGCCACCATACAGATGTACGGGTACAATAGCTTTTGTTTTTGGAGTGATGGCCTTTATAATGGATTCCGGGTCGATGCAAAATGTTTCAGCATCCACATCTACAAAAACAGGCTTCAGTTTCAATAATGCAATTACCTCTGTTGTGGCTATATAGGTAAATGAGGGTGTGATCACTTCATCTCCGGGCTGCAGATCCAAAGCCATCATGGCTATCTGCAAAGCATCTGTGCCATTGGCACAGGGTATCACATGTTTTACATCATGATAGCGGCCCAGCGCAGCGGAAAAACTTTGCACCTGAGGACCATTAATAAAAGCAGCGCTTTCTATCACATCCCTCACTGCAGTGTCTATTTCAGATCTGATCTTTTGATACTGCAATTTCAGGTCTACCATTTGAATCGGACGCATGAAAATAATTTTTAATTGAGCGCCGCAAAAATAAGGAAATAGCCGCAGGAAGAAGGAAATCAGCTTTACTTTGCCTGCACAAACAAACACATTGACCTGGATTTATAACGTTTTCATCAGATTATATGTTTCAGCCATCAGGATCGCTTCGGTGCGTAATAAAAAGGCGGCAGAATGGGTAAAAGGAAGAGAAGGACTTTTTGAAGAATTGAAGCACCTGGTCTCCACCGGTGACAAAACCATTTGGTTCCATTGTGCTTCGGCGGGTGAACTGGAA
>CBIHLW010000378.1:0-3466 GCA_966210755.1 uncultured bacterium | reverse complement strand
GTCCTGTATGGTGCGCACTGGTTTTGTAAATAATAGACAGATGTTTCATAAAAAAATATTTTGTGATGCAAAACTGGTAAGTGCCCAGGCTGAAAAAAATGAACTGGTTCAAGTTTTTTGGATTTAATCAACAGACTTCATCAATATCTTTTAAAGTGCATTTCAATTTCTTGAACCAGTTCATTTTTTTAAAGGGTGATGGATTTCATTTTTGATGATCAAAAGATGATTATGAAACACATTTCCTCCCTGTTGGTCCTTCTCATGGTGTCAGGCTTCATTTGCTCCCAGTCCGCTACTGTTGAAATAATGCCGGGAAACAATTATGTACACTATCAGCATAATATGGTGCAGAACCTGGAAAAGAAATTCGGTTTGCAGTATATCGCCTCGTACCTGAAAAAGTATCCCGTTGATAATGAGAGGAAGAATAAGAAAGATGAGCTCATGAACCAGGTGTATATTACTGCAGGCATCAGCAATAAATGGACAGCTAAAGCAGGATTTTTTTATACTTCAGCTTCCGGGTATAAGGCCTCACTGGCACTTCAATATGTACTGTCGCACCAACACCTGATGGTGGTGATTACACCAAGGATAGATTTAGTGAGGAAAGGGTCAGTTGAATTATTTTCCATTGTTGAATGGCGGCCGGCTATAACCACTGGAGTACAGGCATATTTCCGGTTACAGATAATGAGCAATGCCAGTCTGGTGCAACACCACCGTAGTTACCAGTTAATAAGAGCAGGTATTCAAAGAAAAAAAATGCAAATGGGGGCAGGAATCAATTTTGACGAGTATTCAGTTTCGGGAACCGTTTATGCAAACGCAGGATTGTTTTTAAGGAAAACATTTTAAAGGATCTGTTTTTTATTCTTCTTTCTTTCATGAACTCTTTTTTTTATCCTGCTTAAGAACTCAGCAGACATTCCAAGATAGGAAGCAATATGTTTTTGAGAGATCTGTTCCTCCATATCCGGGTACATTTCAGTGAAAACCAGATACCGTTGTTCAGCATCCATGCTCAAATTATGAAGGAGCCTGTATTGAAAAGAGGCATAAGCATTCTGGATCATTAATCTGAAAAACCTTTCAAAGACGGGGATGCGTTTATAAATTATCTGAAGATTTTCGTAGGAAACTGATTGGAGAGTGGTCTGTTCAAGTGTCTCCGTAAAAAGCATTCCTTTTTGTTGGGTGATAAAACTTGGGAAATCGCCGGTCCACCAATTCCGGATGCCGAGTTGCACTACATGTTCCTGTCCATCGCCATTTATATAATATACCCTTGCACTTCCTTTCTCAATAAAATTGGTAAAGCGGTTTACCTCGCCCTCTTTGTTTATAAGTGCGCCTCTTTTGAAATTCCGTTCTGTGATAAGTCCGGCTACAAATTGCCATTCTTCATTCGCTAAGGGAACATGCTTCCTGATATTTGATAAAAGCAGTTCGTTGTTCATGACTTAAAAATAAAAAGAAAAGCGGCAGCCATGCAAATGAATTCCTGATGGTAAGTAAGAGCCTTAGCCTAGGCTTCCGAAATCCACTCTTTAAACATCCTTGTCTTTTCCTGTCCTACAATTATCATATTGCTCATCTCCTTAACAGTAAGGATCACCAGCAGTTTCACCCTGTCATGGATCCTGTAACCATAAACATATTTTACATTGAGAATGTACTGCCGGTTAACCCGCATAAAATTCTGTGGATCCAGCTCCTCTTCCAGTACATTAAGGCTTTTATCGATCATGTATTTATGGCCACTGTTATCGTATACGTACACCACCATGTTCTCGGTATAGAACAATACCACTTCCGACAAGGGGAGTGAAACCAGCATATTTCCTTTTCTTACAATGGTTCTTGTTTTTTTATTTTTCAGAAATTCCTGGATGCCCTGGTTCAGCGGCTGGGTAAAATGTTTTTCAAGCGTAGTGTATTTGGCAAGCGCCATAATGATGTCGCGGTGACTAATGGGTTTAAGTAAATAATCAATGCCGCAATAATCAAAAACATTCACCATATATTTATCATAGGCTGAAACAAAAACAATAGGGCAATGAACTTTTACCTGTTCAAATATGGAAAAGGATAAGCCATCAGGAAGCTGTATATCTGAAAATATGAGATGTATGCTGTTATTGTTTTTCAGATAATCAACAGCATTGCTCACACTGCCCAGTATTTTCCTGATGTCTATATCGGTCCTTAATTCCCTAAGCGTATCTGCAAGCAGGTCCGCACTAATTGGATCGTCTTCGATTATAATAATGCTGATCATTCATTTTCAGGCTTTGGTTTAGGGGCAGTTTAACAATGAAACAATCTTTTTGATCTGTTACAATTATGTTTTGCTGGCATAATAGTTTATAGCGTGTTCTAAGGTTCTTTAAACCAATCCTGGTGGAATAGATAATGTCTTTTTTATAACTTATCTGGTTGCTAACTGTCAGGTAATCCTTTTCTGCCGCGATCCTGATTTTTAAGGGATGTTCCTGGTCAAAGCTGTTATGCTTGATTGCATTTTCTATCAGTAATTGGATACTGAAAGGAAGTATCATCTGCCACTGTACTGAATCCGTATGAGCGAAGCTTATTGAAATGCTTTCCTTATATCTGATGCGAAGCAGGAAAAGGTAATTATCAATAAATTCCAGTTCCTCCTTCAGGGAAATGAAATCATTATTCCGGTTCTCGAGGAAATACTGGTATACCTGTATCAGCTTGCAGGCAAATTGTTCCGCTGTAGGCCGGTCTGTTTTAACCAGGTAATACAGGGGCATTAAAGTGTTGTACACAAAATGGGGATCCAGTTCGTTTTTCAATAGGTTTACTTCTGCATCCAGTAATTCCCGGTCGAGATGCATCAATACTTTTTCATTGATAATTTTTTCATTATTCAGAAAAATGACCTCGTCGGCAAGAATATACATCAGAGTAAGGAACATGCTGATGCCCATGCTAAAAAAGATTACAACTGTTTGTATCTGGTTTTGCACCAGAAGCTGCCAGGCTGTAATTCCGGCACAGGTCAACAGGCCGGCCTGGAGAGGACTGATAATTAAAATGGAAAATTTGTGGTGTATTACAGATCCCGTTTTTCTACGGCCTTTTTTAATATTGGATCCAGCCAGGTGAATGCATACATGGGAGAGGAGGGTGCTGAATGAAAGATAAAAAAGGATATCAGCGGTTGAGAAGGTATAATTCCCGGATAAAAAAGCAACTATAGTAATTGTAATACCCGGTAAGGCGATGAAAATATATTTCAGGATCCTGTCGTTTACCATGGTCTTAATTTTAACGCTGGTTCTTACTTCTCTACGGCATGATCAATGCTCCGCAAATTATTCTGCTTAGCAATGTGAATACTTTTCAACGTCAAATATCATCCGGATATTACTTAATCAAATGCGCTCTTATATAACCGGGTTAAATTTCTTACAAGTGGTTGATATCATAT
>CBIHLW010000377.1:0-3472 GCA_966210755.1 uncultured bacterium | reverse complement strand
AGTGAAAAGAGGATTGGTCAATTGTATGATCCAGGTAATGGTCAGCAATAATATTATTCTGAACACCATGGCCAGTAAGAGCCCTATAAGTCTGGCCCTTGGTTGTTGTGCTTCAGGTAATTTATTTGAAACGATTGAAATAAAAATAATGTTATCTACCCCAAGAATAATTTCAAGTACGGTTAAGGTCAATAAGGCTGTTAACACAGCAGGATCTGTGAGGTTAGGAAAATCAACTAAAAAAAACATGCTATTGGGTTTTTGTTATGTGTTCAAATGACATAGTTTCATGCCCGGTAACAATTCCTTCAACAAACATTGTACTATTTATGTCAAGCCGCAGAAAATTCCTGAGAACCTCTGCTCTTACTTCTTTTGCACTGCTATTTAAAAAAGGTTTTGCCACTCCGGTAGAAAATATAATTGTCAAAAATAACCCTATTGTGATATCAACATGGGAACCAAATAAAAAGTCCAATGCAGAGGCATGGAAACTGTTGTCAACAGGCAGCAGGGCAGTGGATGCAGTTGAAGCGGGGGTACAGGTAGCAGAAGCCGATCCGGAGGATATGAGCGTGGGATATGGCGGACTGCCCGACAGGGAAGGAAAAGTGACGCTTGATGCTTGCATCATGGATGAATTTGGGAATATTGGTGCGGTAATGTTTCTTGAAGGGATCAAACATCCGATCAAAGTTGCCCGCCTGGTTATGGAAAAAACACCCCACGTTCAGCTGGTTGGTGAGGGAGCATTGCAATTTGCGCTTCAAAACGGCTTCAAAACAGAAAACCTGCTTACAGCTCAAAGTGAAAAGGCCTGGAAGGAATGGTTGAAGGAATCTAAATACGATCCCAGGCAATCTATAGAAATACTGGACCAGCAATCGAAAAAAATGAAAGGTCAGCAACATGATCATGATACTATTGGAATGATCGCAATGGATGCATCAGGCAATCTTGGTGGCGCCTGTACCACTAGCGGAATGGCATTCAAAATGCGCGGCCGGGTTGGCGATTCACCTATAATTGGTGCAGGCTTGTATGTAGACAATGAAGTGGGCGCAGCAACAGCAACAGGCGTTGGAGAAGAGGTGATCAGGATCTGCGGGTCACATGCTGTAATTGAATTGATGCGGCAGGGATATTCTCCGGAGGAAGCCTGTAAAAAAGCGTGTGAAAGAATGATAAGATTGAGGGGCGAAAAGGCCAGGGCACTGCAGGTTGGATTTATTGCCGTTAATAAAAAGGGGGAGTATGGTGGATATGCATTACAAAAAGGATTTAATTATGCTGTTCATTCAAATAAAGGTGTAAAAGCGGTGGATGCAAAAAGCATTTATTAAGAAGATCATGAACGCGTGAATTATTGCGGTTAAGTTGGATTTTTGAAGACTATGAACTATGAATTACATTATAGAAATTGCAACTGCTGATTTTACCACTACACAATCTGCCGTGGAAGGTGGTGCCGACAGAATTGAATTGTGTGCCGGGCTGTCCGAAGGAGGTACCACACCATCATTCGGGATGATAAAAAAATGCCGGGAATCTTTTGAAGTAGATCTTTTTCCGATCATCAGGGTGAGAGGAGGCGACTTTTATTATTCAGATGAAGAATTTGAGATCATGATGAATGATATAAGGATATGCAAAGACCTGGGATGTAATGGTGTGGTAATTGGATTATTGGATAAAGATGGAAATATCGATTTGAAAAGGATCAATAAAATGACAGAACTGGCCTATCCGATGGAAATAACATTCCACCGTGCCTTCGACCGTTGTAATGATCCCTTTAAAGCACTCGAGGAATTGATAAACGCGGGCTGCCAGAGGATCCTCACTTCCGGACAGCAACCAACCGCACCGCAGGGAATTGAAATGATCACTCAATTGATCAAAGCGGCAGATGAAAGGATCATCATCATGCCCGGAAGTGGTGTTAGAAAAGATAACATCAAAGAGCTGGCAGTAACATGTGGCGCGGTCGAATTTCATTCTTCGCTGAGAGGCAAATCCAATTCCAAAATGAAATTCATTCATCCTTCATTTGCACACAGTGAAGAAAGCTATAACAACCCCTCAATTGATCCGGAAGCGGTAAAAGCACTGAGAATAGCATTGACATGAGCATGAATCATAAAACGCAGTGGCCATTAGTTATTGGCCTATGGCTATTGGCCTTGTTCATTCCTCAGCAGATGTTTGGACAAAGAGATTATACCTCACTGGTGAACCCCTTCATTGGTACAGGAGGCCATGGACACACTTATCCCGGGGCTTCAATGCCCTTTGGGATGATGCAATTGAGTGCGGATACCAGGATGGCAGACTGGGATGGAAGCAGTGGTTATCATTACAGCGATTCCCTGATATATGGATTTTCGCATACGCATCTCAGTGGCACCGGCATTCCGGATTATTGCGATCTGTTGTTTATGCCATTTACCGGAGAAACCAGATGGGATAAGGAAGATTACAGGTCAGCATTTTCCCATCAAAATGAAAAAGCCAGTCCAGGCTATTATGAAGTATTGCTGGATAAGAATAATATAAAGGCCCAGCTCACCACATCTGCTAGGGCAGGCATGCACCAATACACTTTCCCTCAACAGGGTAAGAATGGAAAACTAATGATCGACCTTTCACATCGCGATGAATTGCTCGATGTACATATCGAAAAGATCAATCAACATGAATTGAAGGGGTACAGGAGGAGCAGATCCTGGGCGCAGGACCAGCTTATTTTTTTTCATATCAGGTCTGAACAGCCTTTTTATACCGAAACTAAATTTGATACAATAAATGGTAAAGAAGCTATCACTAAAATGGTGTTGAGTTTTATTGTCCCGGAAGGAAAGAAAATACGTTTCAAGGTTGGGATATCCGGAGTTAGCATGGAAGGCGCTTTGCTTAACCTGGATGAAGAAATACCAGGCTGGGATTTTAATGATGTGCAACTCAAAGCAAACAAAGCATGGAATAAGGAGCTTGGTAAAATTGATGTGAAAGGAGGCACAGGGGATGATCAGGTGGTATTTTATACTGCGTTATACCATGCTTTCCTGGCACCAAATATTTACCAGGATATTGATGGACAATTCAGGGGCACTGACCAAGCTATCCACAGCAGCCAGGGTTTTACCAACCATTCAGTTTTTTCATTGTGGGATACATACAGGGCCTTTCACCCACTGATGACCATCATCAATCAAAAAAGAACTTCCGACTGGATTAACACCTTTATCAAACAATATCAATACGGAGGCATGTTGCCGGTTTGGGAATTAAGCGCCAATGAAACCTTTTGTATGATAGGTTACCATTCTGTTCCTGTAATTGTGGACGCATGGAAAAAAGGTATAAGGAATTTTGATCCGGATATGCTGCTTAACGCTATGCTTTCTTATGCGGAAAGCAGCAGGTTCGGACTGGATCATTATAATCAGAACGGCTACCTTGGTAATGATAC